>NZ_CAUVXP010000129.1:0-16467 GCF_963555955.1 Protofrankia sp. Cas3 | reverse complement strand
GTCAGCGCGTCGGCCGTCAGGTCGACGGCACGAGAGTCGTCAGACAGAACGGGTGCCCCGCCGGATCGAGCAGCACACGCCACCGGTCCGGGGATGGCTGCTCGTCGGCAAGTCGTGCGCCGATGGCAAGCGCCTGAGCCTGTGCCACTTCAAGATCCTCGACCGCGAACTCTATGTGCACCTGCTGCGGGATGCCGCCCGTGGGCCATGTTGGGGGTCGATGGTCCGGGACCCGTTGCGCTGTGATCCAGACGGCCGGCCCCTTGACCGCGACGAAGTCCGCGCTGCTGAAGGCGATCTCGCCGCCGGTCAACGCGGCGTAGAACCGGGCCAACGGATGGGGCTCGGAGCAGTCCAGCGAGATCGCTGCCAGGCGTGCGACACCAGCCACCGTCTTTTTCCTCACCGAGTGCGACACCGAGTGCGACAGGCCGTCGCGTTCAGCGCGACGGGTACCCAAACGCTAGCATTAGCCACCGACAGTAAACGCCGAAGAGTGGGTGGCCACCGGCTGGAGGCAGCCCGCCCTGTACGGATTCCGCTCGGTGGTGCCGGTAACGTTGATCTGTGAGCGCCATCCTTGTCGCCAAGGGCCTGGCCGCCGGATACGGCGGGCGGGCGCTGTTCAGCCAACTCGATCTGGTCGTCAGCCCTGGTGATGTGATCGGGCTGGTCGGAGCGAACGGCGCGGGCAAGTCCACCCTGCTGCGCCTGCTTGCGGGCCTGGCCAGCCCCGAACACGGTACGGTCGGGCTCACCCCGCCGAGCGCCTCGGTGGGGTACCTGGCGCAGGAACCCGACCGGCATCCCGACGAGAGTGTGCACGCCTTCCTCGCCCGGCGTACCGGCGTGACCGACGCCCAGGGCCAACTGGACGCCGCATCGGTTGCCCTGTCCCGACAGGAGCCCGGTTCGGACGACAGCTACGCGACGGCGCTGGACCGCTGGCTGACCCTGGGAGCCGCCGACTTCGACGAACGCGCGGCGGTGGTGGCAGCCGACATCGGGCTCGCGATCGACCTGGCGATGCCGACAACGGCGCTGTCCGGTGGCCAGGCGGCGCGGGCGGGGCTCGCCGCACTGCTGCTCAGCAGGTTCGACCTCTTCCTGCTCGACGAACCGACCAACGACCTCGACCTCGACGGACTGGCCCGCCTGGAGGAGTTCGTCACGGGACTGCGGGCCGGTGTCGTGGTGGTCAGCCACGATCGGGAGTTCCTCGCCCGCACCGTCACCGGCGTGCTGGAGCTGGATCTCGCACAGCAACAGATCAGCTTCTTCGGCGGCGGTTATCAGGCCTACCTCGACGAACGGGAGGTGGCCCGGCGGCACACCCGGGAAGCCTACGAGCAGTACGCCGACCGCCGCGGCGCGCTGACCGAACGGGCCCAGACCCAACGGAGCTGGATGGACAAGGGCGTGCGGAACGCCCGCCGCAAGTCCACCGACAACGACAAGATCGGCCGAAACCTCCGTGGCGAGACGTCGGAGAAGCAGGCCGCCAAGGTCCGCCAGACCGAACGTCTGATCGAGCGCCTCGATGCCGTCCCCGAACCGCGCAAGGAATGGGACCTGCGGATGCAGATCGCGGCGGCTCCGCGCTCCGGGGCCGTGGTCGCCGTGCTGACCGACGCGGTCGTGCGTCGCGGCGACTTCACCCTGGGACCGGTGACCGCCCAGCTCGGCCGTGGCGACCGGGTGGCCATCACCGGGCCCAACGGGTCCGGGAAGTCGACGCTGCTGGCCGCGCTGCTCGGCCGGCGCCCGGTTGACCGCGGCCAGGCGTCGCTCGGTTCCGGGGTGCTGATCGGCGAGGTCGACCAGGCGCGTGGGCTGTTCGCGGTGGACGCTCCGGTTCTCGACGTCTTCGCCCGGTTGCTACCCGACCTGGTCACCGCCGACCTGCGCACCCTGCTGGCCAAGTTCGGTCTCCGGGCGGACCACATCAAGCGGGCGGCCGCCACCCTGTCGCCCGGCGAACGTACCCGGGCGGCACTGGCGCTGCTGCAGGCACGCGGGGTCAACCTGCTGGTGCTGGACGAGCCGACGAACCATCTCGACCTCCCCGCGATCGAACAGCTGGAGGCCGCGCTGGCCGGCTACACCGGCACCCTGCTTCTGGTCACCCATGACCGCCGGATGCTCCAGGCGGTCCATACCACCCGTCGGTGGCAGGTCAAGGCCGGCCAGGTCATCGAGGCGAGCGCCGGCTCGCCGATCCGTCAGGCACCATCGGACCTACCATGACGCTCGCCGACCAGCTGCCCGCAACGCCGGAACCCGACGACATCTTCGACGCGTTCACCGCGTGGACCCAAGGGCAGGGGCTCACCCTGTACCCCGCCCAGTCCGAGGCCCTCATCGAGATCGTGTCCGGTTCCAACGTCGTCGTGGCGACCCCGACCGGGTCCGGAAAGAGCCTCGTGGCCACCGGCGCCCATTTCGCCGCCATGGCCGCCAAGCAGCGCAGTTTCTACACCGCACCCATCAAGGCCCTGGTGTCGGAGAAGTTCTTCGCCCTGTGCGCCACGTTCGGAGCGAGCAGGGTCGGGATGCTGACCGGGGACGCCAGCGTCAACGAGAGTGCGCCCGTCATCTGCTGCACCGCCGAGATCCTGGCGAACATCGCCCTGCGGGACGGAGCCGGCGCCGACGTCGACCAGGTCGTGATGGACGAGTTCCACTTCTACGCCGACCCCGACCGAGGCTGGGCATGGCAGGTACCACTGCTGGAACTACCCCGCACGCAGTTCATCCTCATGTCGGCGACCCTGGGCGACGTGAGCCGGTTCGAAGCGGACCTCACCCGCCGGACCGGCCGCCCGACCGCGGTCGTCCGCTCCGCCGTACGTCCGGTGCCGCTTTATCACCATTACGTGCTCACCCCGCTGCACGAGACCCTCGAAGAGCTTCTCAACACCCATCAGGCACCCGTCTACGTCGTCCACTTCACCCAGGCGGCGGCGTTGGAACGGGCCCAGTCACTGATGAGCATCAACGTGTGCACCCGGGCGGAGAAGGACGCCATCGCCGAGATGATCGGCGGGTTCCGGTTCACGGCCGGGTTCGGTCGGACCCTGTCCCGCCTGGTCCGCCACGGCATCGGCGTCCACCATGCCGGGATGCTCCCCAAGTACCGGCGGCTGGTGGAGCTGCTCGCCCAGGCCGGACTCCTGAAGATCATATGTGGCACCGACACCCTCGGGGTCGGAATCAACGTACCGATCCGCACGGTCGTGTTCACCGCGCTGTCCAAGTACGACGGAACCCGGACCCGGCACCTGAGCGCCCGGGAGTTCCACCAGATCGCCGGCCGGGCCGGCCGGGCCGGCTATGACACGGTCGGCACCGTCGTCGTGCAGGCGCCCGAGCACACGGTGGACAACGAGCGTGCCCTGGCCAAGGCCGGTGATGACCCCAAGAAGCGACGAAAGATCGTCCGAAGGAAGCCGCCGGAGGGGTTCGTCTCCTGGGGTGTGCCGACGTTCGAGCGTCTGGTGGCCGCCGAGCCCGAACCCCTGACGTCGAGCTTCACTGTCAGCCACGCGATGCTGCTCAACGTGATCAACCGACCGGGCGACGCGTTCACCGGCATGCGGCACCTGCTCACCGACAACCACGAGAGCCGCCCCGCGCAGCGCCGCCACATCCGCCGGGCCATCGCGATCTACCGGGCGTTGCTCGCGGCCGGAATCGTCGAGAAACTCGCCACCCCGGACGAGACCGGTCGCACCGTGCGGGTCACCGTCGACCTTCAGCTCGACTTCGCCCTCAACCAGCCGCTGTCGCCCTTTGCGCTGGCCTCCCTGGACCTGCTCGACCGGGGCTCGCCAAGCTATCCGCTGGACGTTCTGTCCATCATCGAAGCCACCCTGGACAACCCACGCCAGGTCCTCTCCGCGCAGCAGTTCAAGGCCCGCGGGGAGGCCGTGGCCCAGATGAAGGCGGACGGCGTCGAGTACGAGCGACGCCTTGAGCTGCTCGACACGGTCACCTACCCCAAGCCGCTGGACGAGCTCCTCGGGGCCGCGTTCGCGATCTACCGACGCGGCCACCCGTGGGTCGACGACCACGAGCTCGCACCCAAATCGGTGGCCCGGGACATGTACGAGCGGGCCATGACCTTCGTCGAGTACGTCGGCTTCTACGGCCTGGCCCGATCCGAGGGCCTGCTGCTGCGCTACCTGGCCGACACCTTCAAGGCCCTGCGACAGACGGTGCCCGAGGACGCCCGGACCGAGGAGCTCACCGACCTGACCGAATGGCTCGGCGAACTGGTCCGGCAGGTCGACTCGAGCCTGTTCGACGAGTGGGAGAAGCTGCGCAATCCGACGCCGGAGGCGTCATCCGCTGCGATCGACGAGCGGCCGCCCGCGGTGACGGCCAACATCCGCGCATTCCGGGTCCTCGTGCGCAACGCCCTGTTCCGCCGGGTGGAGCTGGCCGCGCTGCGCCATTACGACGATCTCGGTGCCCTCGATGCCGACGCGGGCTGGGACCGCGAGCGATGGGCGGGGGCCCTGGAGCCGTACTTCGACCTGCACGGCGAGATCGGCACCGGCCCCGACGCCCGCGGACCGGGACTCCTCATCATCAACTCCGAACCCGGGCGCTGGACGCTCCGGCAGATCTTCGATGATCCGGCCGGCGACCACGACTGGGGCATCAGCGCCGAGGTGGACCTTGCCGCCTCGGACGAAGCCGGGGCGGCTGTCCTGCACATCACCGCAGTTGATCAACTGTAGTACGAACTGTAGGGCGGACTGTAGCGCGGGCGGATGACCGCGACCGGGCACACAGCGTGCTGGACGCACTGATCGCCGACCGAACCGAGGAGGAGCTCGGCGAAGCCGCCATGACCACGGGCGCCCACCACGAGCAACTGCGATGTCGTGGACTCCAGCAACAGCGCGCGGGCGGCGGAGTCGACGACCACCTCACTGCTGACACAGAGCTGCGGTGGAGCGTCCCGCAACCCCGTGGCCAGCGCATCGTCGAGCACATCGTTCGCATGATCGACAAGGGCCCGGCCGACGGATGCGAGAAAATCCGGATAGGGCGTGGACGCGACCGCCAGCGCATGTACCACCCGCAGCGGCACATCACGGTACGTCGCCTCACGAGCCGCCCACCGCAGGGCGGCCAACGACGATGGCGAACCATCCACGCCGACCGCCACCGGACGGCGGTCGCCGGGCACGCCAAAGCCCCGGCCGCGGACGACGACAGCCGGAACCTCGCCGTGGTCGACGACCGCCCGGCCCACCGTCCCGCCGAGCGAGCGGTGCAACAGACCGTGCTCGCGCGAGCCCACGACCAGCATCAACGCGTGCTTCGACGCTGCCAACAGGGCGAGCGGCGCGGGCTCGTGGACCACCCGCCGGACGATGTCGGGGGATGGGTCGCAGGCCGGGAGTCGACCAAGGGCCGTCTCGAGAACCGCAGCAGCCGCCGCCGTCAACCCATCACGATCCGCGGTGTGCACCTGTCGGTGGACGAGCCTGGGCTGGCCGTCCGCGGTCCATGCCAGCATGGCGGTCACCGACCGTCGATGCATGGCCGCGGTGTGCCAGGCCCACCGCAACGCCTCGACGGAACCCGGCGAGCCGTCCACGCCGACAACGATCCCTGGCAGATCCAGGATGCTACCGTCTGTCATCGCCGTCATCCCTACGTCCGACCGAGAACCCGTTGTGAGCGCCACTCGTTTTGATCATGAGGCCGAGGGCGGCCGGGTGCCGGAAGCATCCGGACACAGTGACGGAGACGTCGGACGGAGACGTCGGACGGAGACGTCGGACGGAGACGTCGGACGGAGACGTCGGACGGAGACGTCGGACGGAGACGTCGGACGGAGACGTCGGACGGAGACGGGAACCCCTACCCGGACTCGCGCGACGCGACTGTCGGGCTACCCGGGTGTCGTACTACCCGGTGGTGCTCGGGGTGGACGCGCGCACCATTGCCCGGACCTGCATAAGCGCGAATCCGAGAAGATTGCGTCCCGGCCAGGCCGACGGAACCTGTGCCCGGGCGTCGTCGGCGGCCAGACCGATCCCCCACACCCGGTCCAACGGACTCGCCTCCACCAGCACCCGCTCGCCGGTGCCGAGCAGATAGTTACGCAACGGCGGATGCTGGCCGAACTTCGCGACGTTGCCCTGGACCACGATGTCAAAGGAGCACTCGCTCCACACGGTCTCATCGAAGCCGCGCACCTGCCGGCCGTGCTTCTTCGCGGCGGCCGGATCGGCGGTGGCAAGAACCGCCCGAGCCGCGGTCACGTCGCCGAACAGCCGGGCCTTGCGTTCCATCATGAAATGCTCAGCCGTCGGATAACGCAGGCCGTCAACAGTGAACGCGGAGGGCCACCACTGACTCAGACAGCCCACGCCGACGCCACGGCCGCCGCCACGCGGTGGATGGTGCCCCCAGAAGAACAGAAAATCCAGAGCGTGCCCGGTCTGTTCCAGCAGGACCAGATCCTCAACCTGACAGGCGCTTGCCGGGATGCTCACGGGCTGATGGTCGCATGAGTTGCCTCACCTCCAACAGCATTCCCACCAGTGCCCCGGCGACTGCGGCCTCCGGGCGCGCGATCTGACGATCGTGGCGCGCCCTTTGGCCCACCAGCCGAAGCATCCAGAGCGTCGCCGGGCTGGGACGGCGCTTCATCGGGGCGGACCCCTGGCCGACGATCACGTTGCGTCGCCGACCCTCGCGCCGGACGTTCGGCGCGAGGGCGCGGTACCGACGGCAGGAACAGGGCCACGATCTGCAAATCACATGACAACTGCATCGGTATGACCTTCGTCAGAAAGACCCTTGCCCACCTGGACGATCTTTGCCGGAAGACCCCTGTTACGGACTTGTCATCGTGAGCACGTGTCGTTGACCCAGTCGGCGAGCTGTCCCCGCAGGTTGATCTCCCCCGGGTTCCGCGAGACACGGTCGGCGATTCCGCGGATGTTCTCGTCCGGTGCAAGATCACGAACGACAAGGGCCACCAACCGCGCGGTCTGCGCGCTCGAACGGACGTCGGCCGACCGTGCATCGATCTGGGCGCAGACCGCGTCGGTACCGGCCTGCTTGGTCTCTTTCGACACCGAGCCGCAGCCGACCAGTCCGACGAGCACCGCCACCGCGAGCACCGCCACCACGAGCGCCGGCCCTGTCACCGGTAAGAACCGGGTGCGGTTGCGAGCCACGGTCGGCCTCCCTCCGGGCGTTCGGCACCTCGGGCGCAACGGGCGCATCGGGTACGCCGCCTACATCCGCCGATACCTGCTGACGCTATCGCCCGTGCCGGCGCATCCGGGCCGACCACACCGATCCACAACAGTCCGGTTGAGGACACCGCCCCAACCGGGGACAGCACCAGCCGGCTAACGTCGGACCGTGCGGGTAGCGACGTGGAACATCAACTCGGCGAAGGCACGCCAGGCTCGTCTGATCGAATGGTTGGACCGGGTCCAGCCGGACGTGGTCTGCCTCCAGGAGACCAAGCTCGCCGATGACGCATTCCTCGAGCTCTTCGATGAAGATCTCTTCCGGCGCGGCTACACCGTCGCACATCACGGAAACGGCCGGTGGAACGGTGTAGCGATCTTCTCGCGGGTCGGCCTGGGCGACGTCGAACGCGGGCTCGCCGATGGTCCCGGCTTCCCGGAGCCAGAACCTCGGGCACTGGCCGCGACGTGTGGCGGCATCCGGGTCTGGTCGCTTTATGTGCCCAACGGCCGGGCGCTGGACGATCCGCACTACGCCTACAAGATCACATGGCTCGCCGCGCTGCGGGCATGCCTGGAAAAGGCCCTGGCGACCACGCCGGTACTCGCCTGCGGTGATTTCAACGTCGCTCCCACCGACGCCGACGTGTGGGACCCGGCCGACTTCGTCGACGCCACCCACGTCACCGACGCCGAACGCCAGGCCCTGCGAGGACTGACCGACCTCGGCCTGGTGGACCTCACGCGCGCACGGTGGCCGGACGAACAGGTCTTCACCTATTGGGACTACCGGTCGCTGATGTTCCCCAAGAACAAGGGCATGCGCATCGATCTCGCCCTTGCCAGCGCTCCGGTTGCCGAGCGGGTACGGGCGATCTGGGTGGACCGGGCGGCCCGCAAGGGTGCGGGCACCTCGGACCACGCGCCGGTGGTCGTCGACATCGACGAGGCACCCGACGGCGACATCGGCCCGATGGTCCCGCCTCCCTCACCCCGCGCACAGCGCAAGCCGACCGGGGCTGACCGGGGCTGACCGGCTGGCGAGACCCTCGCGGTCGGCCCGCAGGCGGTGAGCAGGTCGCGGGTCAGCCCGCCTGTACCCCGCCAGCCGTCCGCGCCTGGGTGGCCACGCGCGGCTCGGCAGCTGACGCTGCCGGCGCGTCCGCCGGGTCGCTGGACAGATCGCGTTGCGGCGCGCCGGCGATGACCGGGATACGCCTGCCGCGACCGACCGTCATAGCGCCGGCAAGCCGCACCGACAGGACGCCGTTGTCGTAGGTTGCGGAAATCTGGTCCGCGCCGACGCCGTCCGGCAGGTTGAACTCACGCTGGAAGCCGCCATGGCGCCGTTCCCGTAGCACGACCGTACGACCGTCATCGGGATGGCCGTCGCCCGCGCGGGCCTCGGTCCGTTCCCCACGGACGACCAGGCGGCCCCGCTCCAGCTCGACCGTGACGTCCCTGTCGACGTCAACTCCGGGAAGCTCCAGCTGTACGACGATGTCATCCCCATCGGTGACGACATCGGCCGCGGGGACGAAACCGGTGCGAGCCATCCGCGTCCGGTCAGGGGCACCCCAGGTACGACGGACGATCTCGTCGAACTCCCGGTCCAGACGTCCGAACGCGGTGAACGGATCCCACAGGTAGGCGGTCATGACTTCTCCCTTCAAGGGCGGTCCCTGTCACGCTCGATCCCCACACGGATCGGGCTCGTGTCATAGTTGTTGAGCCTAACAGACTCAAACTTATGACGGAACTGGGAAGCAGTCTCGGTCCAGTAGCTGTGCTCCGGACCGACGGTCACCTACCCACAGCCTCCCGTGCACCTGCTCGACGGTTGACTTTCCGCCGGGCAGGCGCGAGCCGGCGCTCGCCGGCGGGAGACGACTCCACCCCCACCAGGCGATGTGAGGGTCCGGCCCGGTGACATGCCTGTCGTCGACGCCGCGCGCTACCCCGGCTCGTGGTCGGCCTGCCTCGGCGAGCCGGACCGGACGAGCGCGGCTCGCTACCGTGCGTCCGCGTAGCTGACGTTGATCGTCGTGAAACCCAGCGCGCTGAACAGACCTCGCAGCATTCCAGTGGTATTGCGTTGGGCCAGGGTCAGGACGGAACCATCGGCCTTCGCCGCCTGTGTCATCCGGTCCGCGGCTACCACATAGAGGTCGCGATCATCGCTGGCGCTGCCGGTGAGAAAGCCACCGATCCGGTCCAGCACGCCTTTTTGGCGTGCCACGACGTAACTGCGTTCCGGATCAACCCGCGGTTCCGACAGCGTCGGCGCGGGCAGGTGGACCGACACCGTCCGCCGGTCTTCGGAGACCGTCACCGCGTCCGCACCGAGCTTTCCGAAATCGACCATGGAGTCGACACTGCCGACACCCACAAACAAGGTCCGCTCGCCACGCAACGTGGCCGGTATGAACCTGGTCTCATCCGCCAGATCAACCACCACTTCAAAATGGGCGCTGGCCGCGTGGTACTCGCTGAGATCGGTCAGGGAGCGCAGCACCGCGGGCGAACTGCGGTCGATCCTCTCCTGACCGAACGGATTGGTCAGCGACGGCCGCCAGCCGCTGACGAACCCGATGCCGGCGAGAACCAGTACGGCACCGACGAGGATGAGAAACAGCCGCGCGACACCAAGGCGGACCCGCAGCAGCGCGACGAAACCCGACCTGATACCGGACCCGATGCCGGACCTTTCACTCATGGCAACGTTTGTACCCGCAAACGACCATCTGCACCCGCAGTCCGGCTGCAAGATGATCCGACATCACCGACCCGACCCCGTCCGGCCCGCGCCGCCGGGCCCGTACCGGTCCGACGGTGGACGAGCAGCGGGCACGAGAACCCCGCCGTCGCCGGACCCGCTCGCATCCGTCCGCGCAAGAATGATCGCGGTCCGGTCGTCGCTCGGACGTCCGGGAGCGTGCGCGCGGACGGCTTCGAAAACCGCGTCGAGCAGGTCCTGCGGACCCCGCGAAGGGACCCGCAGGATCTCCGCGACCAACCGGTCCTCGCCGAACTGCTCACCCTTTTCGTTGCGGGCCTCGATGAGGCCGTCGGTGTAGATGAACAGAGCGTCGCCGGGCTGTAGCCGAATGGTCGCGGTCGCCCAGGCGCCCGGGGCCGCCAGCAGGCTGGACACCAGCGGCCCAATGGCGGTGAGCGTGACGACATCAGCGGTCGACGATTCCCCCGGCGGAGTCGCCGAGAGCTCTCCTGCTCGGCCGGGGCGGCCCCCAGACCGGCCGGATCGGCCCCGTCTGTCCGGCGGCGATCCCCGATCGGGCGGCGACCCCGGATCGGGCCGGGATCCCGGATCACGAACAGGCCCCGGATCGGGCGGCGACCCCGGCGGCTCCGCGCGAACCGCCCCGACCGGCGTCGCCGATACAGCCGGAAGCCCGACGGCAGGGACCCCGACGGCAGGGACCCCGACGCCGGCCAACAGCTCGACCGCCGGGCCGGACCGGCGCAGCAGAAGCCCCTGCGGATGGCCGGCGTTGGCATATTCGACCGTCCCGGTCGCCGGGTCGACCACCGCGACCACGGCCGTGGCGAAGACCTCGTCGGTCTCGCCCAGATTGTCCACGACCCACTCGATGGCAGCTCCGGGGTCGGACACCCCGCCGGTCAGTGCCGCGCCCAGCAGCTGTTTGAGCCGCAGCGCGTACACACCAGCCGCCGACCCGTGGCCGGACACATCGCCCACGACCACCCCGACCCGGCCGCCGGGCAGGTCCACCGAATCGAACCAGTCGCCGGCCAGCTCCCCCTCGGCCGGGTCGACCCGACCGCGCACGACCAGCCCGGACGCGTGCAGAGTGGACGGGGTGAGCGCGTCACGCAGGGCAACCACGGCGGGTCCCTCCTGAGCGAGCGCCTCCCAGAGCCGGTCGTTCTGCCGGACGAGGCGTACCAGCTGCGCCCGCATCGTCTCAACGTTGCCGGCAAGATCGACCAGCTCCTTGGGCCCGACCGCGGGGATACGGGTGTCATAACGTCCGGCAGCGACCGCGTTGACCGCCCTACGCAGCGAGGCGATCGGCCGCAGGAGCCAGCGACGTGCGACAACACTCAGCGTGACCACGATGACCGCGACCAGGAACACCGCTGTACCCAGTGAACTGAGCAACAGGTCCTGGGCGCCGGCGACCCGACCGACGGTGGATGTCTGCTCCTGGGAAATCGCGATCTCAAGACTGGTCACATCGGCGCGCAGTGCGCTCAGCCGGGTCCGGGCCGTCGAGGACCTCTCGACATCGCGGGCAGCCGCAACAGCACCGTCCCGCATCGCCGCAAGTTCCGGCCGTGCCACGTCCGAGCGCCACGCCTGGTATGCCCCGGCGACGCCGTGCAGCTGGGTGACCAACGTGGCCTGGCCATCCAGGAGCATCTCCAGGCGCGCATAGTGCACCGGGATCAACTTGCCGGCCTCGTCGAACGAGTCGAGGAAGGAGCGATCCTCGGTGATCAGATACCCGCGAACGCTGCTCTCCTGATCGACGTAGTCGGCCAGGAGCATGGCCGCTGTGGTCGCGGCGGGATCCAGTCGGTTGCCCCGTTCGGCGGTGGCATGGTTGGCCCGGACCGCGGAGTAAACCGCTACCCCGAGGGTGGCGACGCCCACGACCAGAGCCAGTGCCGCCATCGCCCGGATACCCCGGCGCAGACCCGCCGCCTCGGCCACGGTGACTCCCTCCGATCCCCGAAGCCCTTGCCGCCTCGATGTCGGGCTCACCGCATTGTCACCCAACGCGATGACGGCATGGCGCGCAGCCGGGCGCTCGGACGCCCCGCCGAGCCTCCCGGCGGCGCGTGCCATCCGCCAGCCCGGCCGGGTCCCGACCCGATCCGGTGGTTGGACCATGACTGAAGATCTTTTTCATGGAGAGTTAATGATCGTCACCACTCACAACGCTTCTCCATCCGTTACGCTCTGTTCGGTCAACGTCCGCCGACCGGGAGACCGTGCCACACGAAGCCAACACCAGAGGTCAGCCAAGCACCGAGCATCGTCCAGCGCCGGGAATCATCCAGCGCAGACAACCAAGGAGGCAATCACGTAATGACTGCGGAGACTCCGGCGAGGCCACCGCGGATGCGGATACGATCACGACGGCAGACTCGCACGGACCTGCCGCAGCCTCCCCCTGACGCTGCCATCTGGAGCCAGGGGCTCACCAAGCAGTACGGCACCCGACGGTCGGTGGACCGGCTGAACCTGCACGTCCCCACCGGGGCATTGTCGGGCTTCGTCGGGCCCAACGGAGCCGGCAAGACCACCACTCTGCGAATGCTTCTCGGGCTGATCCGGCCCAGCGAGGGCCACGCTTTCGTGCTCGGGCACCCCATCGGCAATCCCGCGGCCTATCTCCCCCGGGTCGGCGCGATGATCGAGGGGCCGACCTTCCACCCCGGTCTCAGCGGGCGCGCCAATCTCCTCCTGCTGGCCCGCCTGCGCCGGCTCGGTCCGGACCGGGTCACCGAGACCTTGGACCTGGTCGGCCTGACCACCCGGGCCGACGACCGATTCTCCACCTACTCGCTGGGTATGAAGCAGCGATTGGGAATCGCAGCCGCGCTGTTGCCGAACCCCGAACTCCTGATCCTCGACGAACCGACCAACGGGCTCGACCCAGCGGGCATCCGGGAGGTCAGGAGCCTGCTCAAGGACCTCGCCGGAGCGCGGATGACGGTTTTCGTGTCCAGTCACCTACTGTCCGAAGTCGAACAGATCTGCGACCACCTGGTCATGATCCGTTCCGGTCGGCTGCTCTTCCAGGGCCACGTGACCGACCTGCTTGCCGCCGAGGAACCACGGCTCGTGCTGACCCCCGAACATGCGGGAGACACCGAACGCCTCGCCGCTCTGCTGCGCGACCACGGCCTGCAGGTCGACCCGCCGCAAGGGTCCTCGATCGGATCGGTCAGCGTGCACGCCCCCGAGGCGGTAGCCGCGAACCTCAACAAAATCGCCATGAAAGCGGGAATCACTCTGCGCGCGCTGACCGCCTACCGTCCTACGCTGGAGGAGACCTTCCTGGTCGCAACAGGCGGGGTCGACGGCGATCTGATCCCGCGTAGCCGCAGCTCACCGGACGCCTCGGTACCGGCATCAGTGGACGGCTCAGTGGACGGCTCAGTGGACGGCTCAGCGGACGCATCGATAGCTGCCTCGGGCGGATTTCGCATCTCCGCCATGCCCGCCCCGGACGTGCCCGGATGTGCGTCGTGACCCCGATGTTCCGGGCCGAATGGGTCAAGCTCGGTCGCCCGCGGTTCTTCTTCGGGACGCTCGCCGCCATCGGCGCCGTCGCGGCGCTCGGCGCCGTGTTGACCATGCTGTCGGTCGGGCACAAGGACTACGACGGCGTGCCGGTCACGGCAGCCGCACTGGCCGCTCCGGACGGGGTCATGCAGGGGTTGGAAGCCGTCAGCATCCTGCTCGGTGTGACGGCCCTCGCCGTCACAGCCGCTGTTATCGGCGGTGACTTCACCCATGGAACGCTGCGTAACCAACTCATCGCCCATCCCTACCGGCTTCGCCTGCTCGCGGGCAAATGCCTGGCCCTGGCGGCCTTCGTCACCGTGATGGTCACCGCGGCCACGGTCGTGGCCGCCGCCGCATCGTTCGCGATCGCGCCCGCGACGGGCGTGGGTACCGCTGCCTGGCACAGCACAGCCGGCCTGGTCGAGATCGGCAAGGGATACCTGAACGTGCTCGCGGCGTCGCTGGGATACGCGACCATAGGCGTCCTGGTCGGGGTGGTGTTCCGCTCCCCTGCTGCCGCGGTGTCGGTGGGGCTGGCATACGCCCTGCCGCTGGAGATGCTCGTATCGCGGATCTGGAGCCCGGCGGCAGCCTGGCTGCCGGCCCGGCTCATGGACACCTTCGCCGCAGGCGCGCACGGATATCACATCGCCTACTCCGCGGCCGGCCTCCGGATTCTCGTCTTCTGCGTGGCCGCGGTACTGGTCGCCGCCGGGCTGTTCAAGCACCGTGACATGACGTCCTGACCAGTCCCAGGGCTGACCCAGGGCTGACTCAGGACAGCAGGGCACGCAGGTCGACGCGCATCAGCCACTGGTCGAGCTTGAACGGCGGGTACGGCCACGGGATGGCGTCGAGTACCAACTGGTTGACGGGAAGCCACATCACCCCGCGGTGCGCGTCGACGGCGCCCCGCCGGACGCCGATGTATCGGGTGGATGGACGGCGTAGTCCACCCAGGCCGATGTCCAGCGGCCGACCCATGGTGAAGGTCATGTCCCGGCCCCGACCCGACGGTCGGACAACCTGCACCACGCCGTCGAGCCCGGCGAGCACAACCGCCCCGCTGGTCGGGTCGAGAACGATGCTGCGGACGAGACCGCCGGTATCGGTGCCCGAAACGAAGTACTCCGGCGGGTTCAGCGCCCCCCAGCTCTGCGCCCCCCAGCCGTCGACCGCCGGCGTCCGGCTGACCAGGCCACGCTCGCTGCCAATCTTGGGGTAGACGGCGAGCGTCGCGGCGCGCAGTCCGTCCGCCCTGGTGCGGGCGACGTACAGGGTGCCGTTCGCGTCGAAACAGGCGGTCTCCATCCGCGAGTCGTCCGCGGCGGCACGCACCGGGACGCTGCGCGGGGTGATCGTCCCAAGCTCCCGGCGCCCGGCGCCCGCGGCATAGGAGAACTCCTGGATGGGGAACGCGACGACCTTGTCGTCCAATGTCCGACAGTCAGCGATCAGCACAAAACGCTCGTCGCCGGCCCGGCTCGTCGGATCGGCGACAACCTCGCGGGGGCTCACCACCACCGGCACGCCGAAGACCCGGACCTCCGGGTACTGCCAGGTGGCGCGCACCCGGCCCGCGGTGTCGACGACCAACAGCGCGCCCTGGGCGGTGCCGAGGGTGCTGGCGCCGAAGTACTGCGCGATCACCAGGTGACCAGTGTCCGGGAGTCTGCTGATCGCCGCCGGGCCGCGTGACCACCTCGGTCCGCCGCTGCCCTCACGCGGGAATGCGCTCGCGGCCGCGCCGGGCGGCGCGGTCGCGGCGAGCTGGTCCGTCGTCCACGAGCCGGCCGGGTCGTAACGCCACGGTCGTCCCCGCGCCGGGCGGCGGATCTGCCCGAGCGCCGGTAGCTGGCCGTAGACAGCCGTGTCCCAGCCGAAGTAGGACACGGCCGAGACGAACACCACCCGTTCGTCAGGCCCTGAACCGATCACGGTCACATCGGCCACATCAGCTCCGCCGACACCGCGAAACCCCGGCTCGGCGCGTGGCAGCTCGGTACGCCCCGTGCTTGACGGTACGACCAGGCGGGTGAAACTCGCCGGACCCGGTTCGAACACCGCCAGCTCCATGCCCGACCCGGTCGGCTCCGCCTGGTTGTCCGAGAAGGGTGTAGTGGCGGTGACGACCGTCCCGTCGGAGGTGACGGTCGACATGTAGGCGGCCTGGCCGGGCCCGAAACCCCAGCCTGGAACATCCACTGTGGCAACCGGGACGCCCCCGGCGTGGTCCCCGAAACTGTCGGGCGCACCGAAGAGCACAAGCGCGTCGGACGAAACGACTCGCCGCGAGCCACCCACCAGCTTCGCGATTCCCGTGGCGGCGAGAGCGCCGAGACCGGTCGCCGCCGCACCGACCACGATCCGACGGCGGGTCGTGCCTCGCTGCCTCCCACCGGACGCGCCAGGATCGGTTTCCGGGGGCGCGGGCACGGGTGCCGCCACCGGGGCGGGCACGGCCCCGGGAAGGACAGCCGGGATGACCCCATCGGCAGCAACTGCGGGAGCGGGCAGGGAGGGTGCGGAGGTCCGCCCCGGGGAGGTCACGACCAGCCCAGGCATGCCGGCCACCCGATCACCGCCGCCGCCATGCCCCGCACCATGCCCCGCACCATGCCCCGCGCCCGGACCGGCCCCCTGGCCCGGATCACCGGATACATCCTCACCATGCCCAGGGCCTCCGAGCGCGCGGACAGAACCATGATCGAGCGCCGGTTGGCCACTGGGCGAGGGCGGATGGTCCCCCGGTACGGATTTCCGACGCATGAGTCCTAGTCTCCGATGAAGACCGGGCCGTGGATGGTCAGGATCAAAAAAACAGCGGGGTGACCTACCGCTCGCGGGCAGGACTACCGAACAGGGCCGCGGGACCACCGGACAGAGCCGCGGGCCGCGGCGCGCGTTGCGCCGGCGCCTGCGCCGCGGACACGTCGACGGGCTCGTGGCCGCCGG
>NZ_CAUVXP010000128.1:0-16868 GCF_963555955.1 Protofrankia sp. Cas3 | reverse complement strand
GGACTCGCTGCTGTCCAACGTCTCCGACATCCAGCCCGACACCATCCACGCCGACACCCAAGGGGTTTCGCTGCCGGTGTTCGGCCTCGCCGCGCTCCTCGGATTCGACCTCCTCCCCCGCATACGCAACTGGCACGACCTGAACTTCTACCGGCCGGACGCCAAGGTGCGGTACAAGCACATCGACTCCCTGTTCGACGACAGCGTCATCGACTGGGCCCTCATCGAACGCCACTGGACGGATCTACTGCGCACCGGGATCTCGATCCGGGAGGGCCGACTGTCCTCGGTGACGCTGCTGCGCCGCCTGGGCAACCACTCGAAACGCAACCGGATCTACAAGACGCTACGCGAATTGGGCAGGGTCGTCAGGACCGTGACGCTCCTTCGATACCTGTCCGAGCCCGGGCTGCGCGACCAGATTACCGCGATCACCAACCGTACGGAGGCGTTCCACGGCTTCGCTACGCATCTGATGATCGGCGGACGGCTGATCGGCCACAACGACCCGGACTACCAGGAGCGAGTCGTCAAATTCAACGAGCTGATCGCCAACTGTGCGATCTACTCCACCGCGCTGGACATTACCGATGCCGCCAACGCCCTCGCCGCCGAGGGCCATCTCGTGGACCCCGACGACCTGGCCACCGTCAGCCCGCTGATCACGCGCACCATACGCCGCTTCGGCGACTGGCACTTGGACCTCACCCCGCCCAAGGACGTCGTCGCCACCCGGTTGGATCCGGCCCCCGGAGCGCTGTTTCCCACCGCGCCGGTGTGACGCCCCGGTGGCCTAGCCTGAACGCATGACTGATGCGGCGGGACGGGTCGAGCCGTCCGGGGTGTGGGCCACAGCCGTGGGCGTGGCCCGGGTGAGGGCAATGGAGACGGCACGCGAGCAGCCGCTGTTCCGGGACCCGCTGGCGCTGGCCTTCGCCACGGCCGGCGGGAGAGGCCCCGGGGCGCCGCCGCCCCCGCGCGCGGACGAGGCGGCGCGGCGCCGCTGGCTCGGCGTGGCCATCTCGATCGTCATCCGGACGAAGTTCCTGGACGACCTACTGGACCGGGCGGTCGCCTCCGGCGTCCGGCAGGTCGTGCTGCTCGGAGCCGGGATGGACAGTAGGGCCTTCCGGATGGACTGGCCTGCAGGGACCCGGCTGTTCGAGGTCGACACGGCCGAACCGCTGGGCTTCAAGGCTTCGGTGCTGCGTCAGGAGCGGGCCGTTCCGCGCTGCGAGCGGATCACCGTCCCGGTCGACCTGCGCGAGGACTGGCCCGGCGCCCTGGCCGCGGCCGGACACGATCCGGCGCAGCCGACGGTGTGGATCGCCGAGGGACTGCTGATCTATCTGCCCGAGGACGCGGTGCAGTCGCTGCTCGAACGGGTCGGCGCGCTGTCCGCTGCAGGCAGCAGGATGGGCCTGACACTGGGCTCGCGCGGCGCGGTCGAACGTTTCCGCGGGGACGCCGCGCCGGGATCGGCAGCGTCGATGTGGGTCTCAGAGATGCCGGAGGACCCGGTCGGCTGGCTGGACGGCCTGGGCTGGGAGGCGGAGACCTTCACCCTGCGTGAGCGCGCCGAGGCCTACGGGCGTCCGGTGCTCACCCCGTCGCAGCAGGACGAGGGCGCCGGCGGACTGGTCTCGGCGGTACGCGCGGCGCACTGAGCACGACGACGGCCGGCCTCCGCGTGTGGCGGGTCTCCTACGACGCCAAAGGCGCGGTGATCTGTTCGTCGTGCTCGCGCAGCATGCGCATGACGGTCGCGGGTGAGGGGTGCTGGCCTTTCTTCTTGCCGATGATGATGATGAGCCGGGCCGCGATGTCGTGCAGACTCATTTCCTGATCCCGAAGGTGGAGGGCCATGGATAGCATGTGATCGTCGGTGACGCCCGCGCCGCCGATGGACTTGCCGCGCTTGCGGGCGGATTCGTGGCCTTCCAGGGTGCGGTCGCGGATGTACTCGCGTTCCATGCCGGACAGGGCTGCCAGCACGGTGAACACGACGCTCGAGGGGTCGTGCGAGCCCTGGAGCTCACCCGTGAGGAACTCCAGGCCGACGTCGCTCGCCTTGAGTTCCTCGGCCAGGGTCGCCAGTTCGATGCCGCGGCCGAGCCGCTTGTGCTCGTGGACGACGAGGGTGACGCGCACGCCGGAGGCACGCAGTTCGCCAGCGAGGGCGACGACCTTGTCCAGTTCAGGGCGCTGGGTGGCACGGGTGGAGATCTTCTCGGAGAAGATCCGGGTGACCCCGGCTTCGGCAAGGGAGTCGAGTTGGGAGTCGAGGGACTGCCGGGCGGTGGATGCGCGCGCGTAGCCGATTCGCATGATCGGAATGTATCGCGAACGGGACTGGCCGTTACATTGCCGCGTACACGGGATGCGTGACACCGGTGACCTGCGGAAACGCGCTGTCGATCTATGTGTCTTGTGAACGTTCGTTTCCGGACGTTGGAGCCCTCGGGGCGGCGCGGTGGCAGTCTCGACCGGGGTGGCGCGGGAAGGGTCAGCCGGAGGCGGGACGTGGCGCCAGTCGGGCGGCGCGGGTTTCCAGGTAGCGGCACTCGGTCAGGCTGGTGGTGCCGCGGGCGGCGCGGTGGTAGTACTCCCGGGCCGCCGGATGGTCGCCGGCCATCTCCAGCAGGTGTGCGCGGACCGCGTGCAGCCGGTGGTGGTCGGTGATCCGGTCGTCCGCGGCCAGCTCGTCCAGCAGGGCCAGGCCGGCCCGCGGTCCGTCGATCATGGCGACCGCCACCGCCCGGTTCAGGCTGGCCATCGGGTTCGGCGAGAGCCGTTCAAGGATCTTGTAGAGCGTGTTGATCTGACGCCAGTCGGTCTCGCCGGTGCTGGGCGCCTCGTCGTGCAGCGCGGCGATGGCGGCCTGCAACTGGTAGGGGCCGAGTGTCGAGCGGGTCATCGCGTCGGTGACCAGCGCGACGCCCTCGGCGATGCGACCGCGGTCCCAGCGCGAGCGGTCCTGCTCGTCGAGCGGGATCAACTCGCCGTGCGGGCCGGTACGGGCGGCACGGCGAGCGTCGGTGAGCAGCATCAGGGCCAGCAGGCCGGCCACCGCGCCGTCGTCCGGCAGCAGCCGGTGCAGCAGACGGGTCAGCCGGATCGCCTCGGCGGCCAGGTCATCGCGCCGCAGCCGGTCGCCGGAGCTGGCGGTGTAGCCCTCGTTGAAGATCACGTACAGCACGTGCAGCACGACCCGCAGTCGCTCCGCCCGATCCTGCCCGACCGGCATGGTGAACTCGCTGCCGGAGGCCTTGATCCGCTGCTTGGCCCGGCTGATCCGGGCCGCCATGGTCGGTTCCGGCACGAAGTAGGCACGGGCGATCGCCGCGGTGGTCAGGCCGCCGACCGCGCGCAGCGTCAGCGCGACCTGCGAGGCCGGGCTCAGCGCCGGGTGGCAGCACAGGAACAGCAGGGTCAGCGTGTCGTCCCGGTTGGCCGGGGTGTCCTCGCCGGGGCCGGGCGGCGTCCGATCCGGCTCCAGGTTGGTCACCGCGTCCTCGCGCCGGCGCCGGGCGTGTTCGCTGCGAATCTGGTCGACCAGGCGGCGGCCGGCGACCGTGGTCAGCCAGCCGCGCGGGTTGTCGGGGACGCCCTCGGCCGGCCAGCGTGTCGCCGCGGCGAGCAGCGCCTCCTGCACAGCGTCCTCGCTCAGGTCGAACTGTCCGTACCGCCGCACCATCGCGCCGAGGGCTTGCGGCGCGAGCGCGCGCAGCAGGCCCTCGACGGCGGCGGGGTCGGTGCTCAAGCGGTCGGGCCGCCGGAGAAGACTACCTGGCGGACTTCGATGCCCAGGCCGTTGAAGCGGGCGTCCGGGATCATCGCGGCCAGCTCCAGCGCGCGGTCCCTGCTGGCAACGTCGACCAGGTAGTAGCCGCCCAGGAACTCCTTGGCCTCCAGGTAGGGGCCGTCGGTGACGACCGGCACACCGTCGCGGACGCGGATCACCGAGCTCTGGGACGGGTCGGCCAGCGCCTCGGTGCCGATCATCTCGCCGGACTCGCGGATCGTCTTCATGAACTCGCCGTGGCCGGCCATGATCTCCTGGCGCTCGGCGTCGGTCAGTTCCTCCATGATGGCCGGGTTGATGTGCATGATCAGCAGAAAGTTCATGTCCAACTCCTCACCGTCGTGGCGCCCGGTCGGGCCCCGTCATCGGGTGGTCGTCGCGGGCCGACCGCCCTTGACATGCCGACGGCGGGTTCAGCAGATCAGATGATTCTGCCGGTACGGGTCAAGATCCGTCGATCGGCTCCGACCTCACGGTGACGATCCAAGTCTCACCACCGTTATCGCCATCACAGGAGGAACACGTGGCTCAGCTACTGAGAGTCCAGAACTTCAACGTCTCGCGTGACGGAATCGGTGCCGGTGAGGACCAGACCCTGGAGAGGCCGTTCGGTCATGTCGAGCCCGAGAGGCTGTTCGCCTGGGCCGGCGCCACGGCGAGCTGGCCCATGCGCACCGAGCCCGGGGGCAGCCGGGGTCTCGACGACTACCTCACGCGGGACTACGCCCGCAACATCGGCGCCGAAATCATGGGCCGCAACAAGTTCGGTCCCCAGCGCGGGCCCTGGCACAACCACGAGTGGCGCGGCTGGTGGGGTGACGAGCCCCCGTTCCGCACCCCGGTGTTCGTCATGACCCACCACAAGCGTCCTTCGTTCACGCTCTCCGACACCACGTTCCACTTCGTCGACGGCGAACCTGCCACGGTCCTCGAACAGGCCCGGGAGGCGGCGCAGGGCAAGGACGTCCGACTCGGCGGCGGGGCTACCACCATCCGCCAGTTCCTCGACGCCGACCTCGTCGACACCCTGCACGTGGCAGTCTCGCCGGTGAAGCTCGGGTCCGGAGTACGACTCTGGGAGTCCCCCGATGAACTGCTCGACCGGTTCCACCTGGAGGTCGTTCCCAGCCCGAGCGGGGTGACGCACCACCTGTTCTGGCGAAAGTGACCGGTCCTCAGGGCTGGCCCCGGCCAGCTGTTTTGCCTCCCGGGGCTGCCCTGAGGCGGGCCGTCGAGCGATGGTTACTCAGCGTTACTTGTCGAGCTACGGCAGCTATACGAGAACCGCACACCTGCGGATTCGGGTCAGTCCTCGCCGGCGCCGGGGTCGCGCAGGGGCCGCAGCGCGTCCGTGCCGTGGGAGCGGACGATCGGGTACCTTCCATGGAAATTGATGTGATCATGGATCAAGGGGGAGAGCCGGGAGCGGATCTCAGGGGAGACGGTCAGTCCGCCGGCCTCCAACTCGGTGACGGCGGCGTCCATGTAGAGGCTGTTCCAGAAAACAACGGCGTTGATCGCCATGCCCAGCGCGCCGAGCTGGTTCTCCATCCCGTCCCGGTAGGCGTGGCGGATCTCGCCCAGGCGGCCGAAGAACATCGCGCGGCCCAGCGCGTGGCGGCCCTCGCCGATGTTCAGCTGCACGCCGATCATCCGGCGGTACACCTCGGAGTCGATGAACTGCAACAGATGGAGGGTCTTGAAGATGCGTCCGTAGGCGGCGAAGGCGTCGCCCAGGCCGGTCATCCGGTCGCCGTTGTTCATCATCCGCAGCAGGTCGTAGGCGCGGACCGTGCCGGTGGTCAGGGAACCGGCGACGCGGAGCATGTCCTCCCAGTGGTCGCGCACCCGGGCGGTTTGGACCCGCTGGCGCGAGAGGGGCTCCAGCGGCCCGTAGTCCGCCGACAGGTCGAAGCGCCACAACCGGGCGTCGGAGATGTCCGCGATGCGCGGGGAGAACTGGTAGCCGCAGATCGCGAACAGCCCGAACACCAGGTCGCTGACGGACCCGGTATCGGTGATGATCATCTCGGGGCGGACCGGTCCGCCCAGGTTGAAGACCGCGTCCAGGATGCCCAGCGAGTCGCGCAGGGTGCCCGGCATCACGATGCCGCCCAGGCCCATGAAGCGGTCTGATACCACGTTCAACCAGGTCATTCCGCGCCCGGTCGAGAAATACTTGGGGTTGGGCCGGGTGTGGATCGAGCGCACCGGCACGGTGAAGCGCATCCCGTCGGCCGACGCGACGTGCCCGCCGCCCCAGTCCCCGGTGATCCCGATGCCGGACTGTGCGCCGACCAGCAGCCCCGAGGCCGCGCGCAGTCCGGGCAGGTGGAAGTAGCCGTGGTCCGCAGATGTCAGCCGGCCGCGGGTCAGCGCCCGTTCCCCGGACTTGATCACCGGCTCCATGCCGATGTTCGTCGACTTGTGGACCAGCAGCGCGGTCAGTGTCAGGTCCAGGTCCTCGGGGCGGGCGACCTGGCCGCTGACGTGCTCGATCGCGTCGTACATCCCGGTGCGGGCGTGGACCTCCAGCAAAAGCTTGGGATAGTCGACGCGGGGCATCATCGCCTGCACCGCGTCGTGGACGACCTTGTATCCGGCCGGCAGCGGGTCGGCGTCGAGGCGGTCCAGGCTGATCCTGCCGTCCACGATGTCGACAGCCGCGTTGCCGGGCAGGTGTTCTCGGCGACGTGCCGGTACATCTCGTCCAGCAGCACCTCCAGCTCGCCCAGATGCTCCTCGGCGGTGCCGGGCAGCTCCAGCGCGGTCAGCACCTTGGGCCGGGTGACCGCCCAGGCCGGACCGGACAGCAGCCTCGCGCGCGGGTCGCCCCACACGTCGGCGCCAACCGCGAAGACGTCCCGGCGCTTGAGCGCGGTCAACAGCGCGTCCAGGACGCAGAACGTCCAGGCGTGCTTGTCGATCAGGCCGTTCACCACCAGCAGCGGATTGCCCAGCACCAAGCGCCGCCACGTCCCATCGCTCAACAGCCCGGCGTCGATGTGCTCAGGACCGGGCTTGCGCCGCGCCTGGACCTTCGGCAGCTCCCGCAGGGCCTCCACCACCGCGACCCCGGCCCTGGTCGCACCCCAGGGCACGACCTCGGCCAGCAGCGAGGTGAAGCCACGCACCGTGGCGTACCGGTCCAGCAACTGCGCCCGCCAGGCCGTCTCCGCGTCCTCCTCCGAGCCCTCGGGCAGCACCTCCGACAGGTCCGCCAATGCCTTGACCAGGTCCTCGCGGGTGACGACCTTCTCGATCCGTTCCCACGCCTGGGCCACGCTCACCGGCACCGCCGGATCCAGCTCCTCCACCGGGGTGTCCATCAGCACCGAGACCGCGCACGCCACCGTCGCCGCCGCCCTGCGCAGCCTCGGCATCGTCTTCAGCCTGGCCTTGTCGTCCGCGCGGGCCGCACGCGCCAGCAGCTTGGTGGACATCAGCACCTCGAACAAGGTCAGCGCGTCGTCCACCGAGGCATTCTCCAGATGCCGCACCGTGGCCAGCATCGTCGCGGTACGGCGCGGCTCGGCCAGCCGTCGCAGCGTCGGGGCGTGAGAGGTGATCCCGTAGCGGGCCAGCTCCGCCAGCTTCACCGGCGGCACCCGCCACAGGTCCAGCCCGCCCGCCTGAAGCCCGCGCACATCACGGGCCCGCTCCAACGCGCCCTTCTGCCCCCGGCCGCTGACCTCACGCGGCACCGTGCGCCACCGCTCCAGCACCGAAACCGCGTCACCCTCGGGCACCACCAGCAGTCCCAGCAGGTCACGCCGGAACTCCGGAGTGACCGGGGTGTCGACCACCGAGTAGATCAGGGCCTGCTCGCCCCGGCGTACCTCGGCCACCAGGTACGCCAGCGGCGTGATCCCCGGCAGCAGGCACCGGTTGCGACGCAGCCACGTCACCCCGCGGTCGAACAGCGCCCGCGGCCCCTCGTTGGACACCCACACTCTGCCCGCGACGTACTGCCGCAGCTCCAGCTCGCCGTCCTCGAAATCCCGCACCCCCAACAGAGCCCGGATCTCCTTGGCGTGCTCGTACTGGGTCGTCTGCCGCTTCGGATATCCCTCCAGCAACGACGGGTCCTCGATCCCCAGCTGGTCCGCGACGAACGCCGCCACCCCCGGCGGCACCTTCGCGGGCTGGGACAAGAACGTGCCCAGCATCCGCACCGTTCCCCACTGCACCGCGAACCCGAGGCGGTTGCGGGGACGTCGCTTGCTCCCTGCCATCTCCAGCGCCGCCTCGTCCAGCCGGAAGAACGCCTCCAGCTCCTGCGGCGACGGCTCCTGCGCGAACCGCCCATACCGAGCAACTTGATCATCTGACAGATACTCAACACTCATGATCCGGCACGCTAAGTGCCCGACGCCCCATCCGTCCCGCCAGTGATCGAACCGAGATGCGAACACGCACGCATCAGCGCTGGTCGGCCCCTGCGACCGCCTTAGCGCGCAATCCTGGAGCGATACCGGCCGTACCCCACAACCGCGCGGAGCTCGAGCGCCGCCTGGGCCACGCCAACGACCGCTACCTGCGGCTGTACACCAACCCGCCGGATGACATCGCCGCCGGCTGGGTCGAGAACCTGTAACGGCGATCAGTTTTCCTCGTCTTCGTCGTCGGGTTCGTTCGGATCGCGCAGCGGCCGTAATCCGTCGGTCAGGTTCGGTAGCGAAAACGCGTACCTGCCCAAGAAGTTGATGTGTTTGTGACCGAAGGGTGACAGGTGGGCGACGTCGTTGTCCAGTACCGGGTAGCCGTCGGCGCGGAGCTGGTCGAGGGCGGCGTTCAGGTAGCGGGTGTTGAACAGCACGATCGCGTTGAGGACCAGGCCCAGCACGCCCAGCTGGTCCTCCATCCCCGTCAGGTATTTCTGTCGCAGGTCGCCGCGGGAGCCGTGGAAAACCCGGCGGCCCAGCGCGTGGCGGCCTTCCTGCAGGTTGCGGATACTCTTGATCTGCCGGCGGTAGGTTTCAATGAAGCGCACCGTTTCGAGCTGGACGGCGAACCCCAGCCGCAGATGGTCACGCTGCCGCAGGTCCACCAGCCGCAGGTCGTCCTCGTCGAGGAAGAAGAACCGCTCCAACTGCGCCCGCGACGGCGTCCCGACGAACGCCCCATGCGCAGCCGCCTGCCCGTCCGACAGGAACTCGACCGGCACCCCCGCGACCCCCCAGGCCGACCCGCACGCCCACGACCACGACCAAGCAGGAGGTTAGATCAACAGGCCAGACGCCCTGCGATCGGCCCCCTCAGCCCGCTCGTCGGACGTTTTCGTTCGGATGTTCCTCAAGGGCCTAGACGCGTTCGTGCGGCGGCTCGGCCAGCGCCGGGCCGAGCGTTCCCCGCGGGGCAATGCGCTGGTCGGCGGCCAGGCACAGGGTGACCGCGGCGGCGTGCAGCATCGCCTCCTGGAGCGGCCAGTCGAGCTGCTCGTACGGGCGCCACACTCGCAGACCGGCACGCACGGGACGGCCGGTCGCCTGCCAGACGCGCTCGAGTGTGGCGCGGGAGCGGACACCGACCTGCGAGGGCGCCATGCTGAGCTCGTCGAGCAGGGTGCGTAGCAGCCGGAACCACACGCCGACGTGCACCGTCCGGCCGGGCAGGGTGACCGCGCCGGTGGCCAGACCTTCGTGGGTGAGCCGGTCGAGCTCGGCGACGAGCGGATCCACCGGCCGCGGTGTCAGCGGAGCCAGGCCCAGCGCCGCCATCATGACGTCGGGCTCGGGTTCGAGCTGGCAGGCGTGCTCGCCGCACCCGGTTATGATCGGAAGCTGCCACATCAACCCGGTGCCGCGCTGGGGATCCGTCGCGCACAGCGGGCAGGCCCGGCGCAGCAGACGGGCGGGGTGCCACGGGCCTTTCCAGGAGCGCCCTCGCCCGGTCTCGTTGCGGCCGGCTTCGCCGGGCGCCAGCAGGACCGAGTCCTGGCGGATGTAGGTGTCGAACACCGCCTGGCGGGCGTCGCCGACGTCGAGGGTGTCGGTCAGCCAGGGCACCCACCCGGCCATCGTCATCAGCCGCATCTCGCCCGGCGGCACGCCGGTGCGCTCGCTGAGCGCCGCGAGCACCGCAGGCTGGCCAGCAGCGAACGGGAGTCGTCGTCGGGTTCCCACCGGGGCAGGGTGAGCGGGGCGAACCGGTTCTCCAACTGGTCGTCCGTGCGGATCGCCAGGTAGGCGTCCCGGGTGCCGACCCCGACCAGCGGGATACGCAGCTCGTTACCGAGAAACCGCAGCAGGTTCAGGAACTCCCGGCGGGTGTCACCGCGCCCGGCCAGTACGTTGTGCAGCTCGTCGATCACCAGCATGCGGACCCCGACCTGCCGCAGCAGGGTCAGCGCCGGCTGTTCGAGTTCGGCCAGCCGTTGCCGCGGCCGTAACGGGGCACCGAGCGCGGTCAGCATCGCGGTGTAGAAGCGGCCGACCGACGGCTCGGAGGGCATCTGCACCGTCAGTACCGGGATCTCCTCCCGATCCGGGTGGGAGATCGGGGGATGGGTACGCCAGAACTTCTCGACGATCATCGACTTGCCGTTGTTCGTCGGCCCGATCAGCAACAGGTTCGGCATCCGCGCCTTGGCCGGCCATGCCAGCAGCGTCTCCAGCCGATCCAGAGCTGCGGCCGCGCGGGGGTAGCCGATCCACCGGTCCGCCCGGACGTATCTCAGCCGCTCCTCATCGGGCAGACGCGCGATCCGCCGTGCCGCTTCGTGCAGGTGCGACAGGTCGGCTGGCTCGTCCTCGGTCACCACTGCTCGATCACCTCGAACGGCCTCGCCTCGGCGTCCGCGCCGGTCTCCGGTACGGGCGGGATGGGCGCTGCGGCAGTTGGCCGCGACCGGGCTGGTGTCGCCGCGCGGCGTTCGCGGTCGCGGCGGGCCTTGCGGGCGGTGGCCGCGGCGGTGTCGGTGTCGGTGTCGGTGATCTGGCGCATCTGCGCCACCATCGCGAACAGGGCGTTCTCGTCGACCTCGGCGCGGCCGAGCTCGCGCAGCCGGGCGACGGCGGCCTGCTGCTCCCACACGCTGATCGGCGGCCGCGACAACGTCCGGTACGGCACCTCCAAGTAGGCGCCGCCGTCCGGGTCCAGGGCCCAGATCCGGGAGAGGTCGCGCGGGTCGCGGCGCAGCACGAACTTCCCCAGGTCTTCGCGGCGGGCGATCCACGGCTTGAGCGCGTCGCAGTAGTACTGCACATGATCGATCTGGAACCCCGTGCGGGACAGGGTCCGGCGGATCACCGGCAGGAAGTCCACCAGGAACGCCGTCTCGCTCACCACCGTCACCGGCGCCCCGGCCTCGGCGACCTTCTCCGCCCACACGCCGGCCGGGGTCCGGCCGAGCGTCTCGTGGACCTGACCGTGGTAGCAGGCCACCGCCAACGCCAGCCAAGCCTGCAGCTCAGCCAGGGTCAGCGCGGCCTGGCCGTCGCTGTCGTACTCCCCGCGCTGGCCAATGTTGGAGAACGTGGTGCCCGGCACCTCGTCGTGCACCATCCGCATCATCGTGCCGATCAGCCGCTCCACGATCCCACCGAAATGCGGCTGGCCCGGCGGCCGATATCCCACCGTGATGCCGTGCTGCTCGCAGCCGCGGCGCAGCGCTTCGCTTTTGAACTCCGCAGCGTTGTCGACGTACAGCTCACGCGGCTTGCCGCTCATCGGCCACACCGCCGCCGCCCCGAGCCGTTCCAACCAGGCCCGCTTGTCAGTGACCATGTGCGCCAGACACAGCCCGACCGAGGTCGCCGACGGCGCCTCCAGCGTCACCACCAGCCCCACCACACACCGGCTCACCACATCGATCGCCGCGGTCACATACGGGCGGCCGACCGGCAGTCGGCGCCGCTCATCGACCACGATCACGTCGACCGGCGTGTGGTCGACCTGGACCTGTTCCAACAGTTCGGTGATCTCCGGCGGAGTACCACCGGCCGACCGCCGCGACCGGGTCCAGCTGTGCGATCCGCCGCAGCACCGTGCCCCGTGACGGAACCCGCAGGCCACGGGCCCGGCACTGCCGCGTGATCTCCCGGCACACCGCCGCGACCGAGCGACGCTGCCGGGTCAGGTAGCGCGTTCGCAGCACCTCCCGCACGATCGCCTCGACCTCGTCCGGCAACCGCCCACCGCTACGGCCCCCGCTGGAGTAGCCCGGCAGCAGGTCGGACACCACCCCTTCCCCGGCGCGCCACCGGCGCACAAGCACGTACACCTGGCGCCGGGAGATGCCCAGCTCGGCTGCCGCCTCGTCCGCGGCCGCCAAGCCCACGGTGGGCATCCCGGCCAACCGGCCGATCACCTTGGCCTGCCGCACCACGGCGTCCCACACCGGGCCAGAAGCGGCCAGTACCCCACGCTCAACCACCGGGCTTTCGGCCAACCGGAAACTCCCACCGTACGCACGACCATGGCCGAGGCTGACCGTAGTGCAGACGACTTCGACCCATCACGTGGACCTGAACTCGCCTGCGCATCGGCACAGACGCCCAGCTCAGCCATGCAGGCGAGTTCGGACATTCACAAGATGCTGGCTGACAGACTCTGGCGGTGACGAATCAGACGAGTGCTTTCGACATCATGTGCGAGATCGAGCCGGCCACCGGGCCAGACCTGACTCGCGTCCGCCGCCAGATCGCCGTCCTGGCGGGCGTCGCCGACTCATTCCTCGTCCCGGACAACCACCTCGGCCGCGCCACCGTCTCCAGCATCGCCGTCGCCCAGGAAGTCGCAGCACTCGGCGCCCCAGCGGTGGCCTGCGTGAACAGCCGAGACCGCAACCTCCTCGGTTTCCGCCGGGACCTGCTCACCGCCGCCGCCTACGGCGTCAACGATTTCCTGTTCGTCCGCGGCGACGAACCCAGCGAAGGCACCCGATCGACCGACCTGACCGTGCGCCGGATGATCGACGAAGCCCACGCCTACGCCGAAAGTGACTTCCGCGTCGGCGCGACCCTGCGGGCCGGCAGCCCGGTCCCCGACTGGAAGACCTCAGCCGACTTCCTCCTGGTCCAGGTCAACTACGACATCGACGCTCTCCTCGCTTGGCGCGAATCGATCACTTACACCGGCCAGCTCTTCGCCGGAGTCATGGTGATGGCGAGCAGCAAGATGGCACAGCGCATCGCAGCGGACGTCCCCGAGATCGGTGTCCCAGACCAGCTCATCCACGACCTCGAAACCGACCGAGACGCCGGCGTGGACCTCGCCCTCACGATGATCGACCAGATCCGAAGCTCAGGAGCGTTCGACGGCGTGCACCTCGTCCCAGTCGGACGCTACGCTGACATCGCTGCTCGACTTCGCACTCCCCAGCCAACCCAGCTGACGCGGTCACCCCAGAAGGGCGAGGCCGGACCCGACTGCCGCTACCTCTCGCGGCGAGGCCGCAGTGGCTCGAGCCACGAATAATGTCGAAGCGAATATTGCTGGTTACCAGCAACTACGAAGAGCGACCGATCAGCTTCGTCACGGTTGCGGGCATTCTGCCGGCCCGAGGCTGAGAGCTTCCCGACCAGCAGTGACGCGGTGGCGTGGCCGAACTTCAGCGACCCGGCCAGGCGGAGCAGGTCGTCGTAATGCTCGCCGGCCTTGCCACGTTCGGCCAGTTCGTCGCGCATCCTGTGCGCGGCCTTGCTCTCCCGCGCCGAGACGGCCTGGTCGAACAGCTGCACGACCTCGTCCAGCGCCTCGGTCGCCGACTGGGATAACAGCGTGAGCAGGATCGGGTAGCGGCGCTCGGCCTCGCGGCGCTGCAACGCCTGCGCGGTCAACCGCCGGCCCACCGTCGCGAGGAACCTGCGCCGCTCCGCCGGCAGCACGGACAGGTCCAGGGTGTGCGCGCCCAGGCCGCGCAGGAACTCCAGCTTCGTGACCTCAGCCTTCACCGCCGTTGGCGAGGCCTCCACCAGCCCGGTGGCCAGCCACCGTAACCGCGTCATACCGATCGCCGGATCGTCCACCAGCAGGCCGTCCAGGTCGGCGCACCGCTGGTCGGTGAACTCGTGCGCCAGCCGGTCGAACGTCTCCCGCCGGGCTTCCTCCCGTGCGTGCGCGACCCGCTCGACCACCGTCACCGGACCCGGCCGGATCACCCGCGCCGAGATCAGGTACTCGCATGCCAGCCGGAACAGCAGAACCGGCGAGTCGTGCTCCAACGCCCGCGCCAGCAGGAACTCGTCGAGCTCCTTCAACTCCATCGGCCTCGGCACCCGCCAGCCCAGATACCGCGCCACCGACCGAAGGTGCCCGGTGCGGGTATTCGCCCGCTTGCCATACGACCGGATGTGCTCGGGATCGATGCCAAGCCGCTCGGCCAGCCGTACCACCGCCGCCCGTGGCGCGGCCGCTACCTCGTCGGGCACGAATCCCAGCCACGGCAACGTGCACAGGGTGACAGCCAGTCCGAGACGGTCGGCCGGTCCCCGGCCCCTACCAGGATCAACGAACGCGACGTCCGCCGGGGTCAGCGTGAAGAACCGGAACAGCTCCTCCCGACCGATCTCCGCGAACACCCGAGTCGCCACCAGCGACCTCCCGCCGGACCTCGAAGATCCGGTTCAGGAGCCTACCGAGCCATATCCGCCCAATTTTCGGTGGATGCTACGGCGACCCCCTTTGGTGATACAGCCGTCCGCCGTCAGGTCCTCCAGCTTCAGGCCGATCATCTGGTCGTAGGCGGCCAGGGCGAGGGCGTGCAGCTTCTGGGCCAGGCCAGCCTTCGCCCCCTCGGCCAGACGGCGTCGGATCGTGCGGTCCGAGCAGCCCGGGACCGCTATCCGCTCGTAACCCGAGCCGTGGACCGCGGCTTCCACGATTGACCAGGGCCGTGCCTGCATCCATTCGGCCCCTCATCGACATCCCACTGCTGCGCCTATTGCCGAGCGCTCTTAGTCGCGACCTCGCGGTTCAGTCGACGGTGCCGGCCGGCCAGGACCAGCCCGAACGCGCCCGCACCGAGCCTGGCGCCCAGCTCGTAGCCGGGGAGCGCCGCAGCTACCTGCGCCTGGTCAACAATCACGGTGTAGGAGACCCTGCACGTCGGCGTCCACCGTCCACCGCCGCGAACCCACTCATTCCCCCCGACACGATGTGAAACTGTCGCCGCGTCCCCATCAGATTGCATTCACCGGATGTCGGGTCCGAGTCGGGATGCCCCCCGGCCAGCCCACGACCCGCAGCCGCGTCGGCGGGTCACTGTCATCTGCCGAGATCCTCTACCTGTTCGTCTGCCTGGCCGACGTACGGAAGTCGATTCAGCACACGCTACGGACCGTTCGGCGACGGCCCGGAGTCCGGTGGGTCGAGCGGGTCGCGGACGCCGGTCGGCTTGTCGGTGCCGTCGAGGCGTCTGGCCAGGACGTTGAGAACGTCGAGTACGTCCGCCCGGATCTCCGGATCTCTGATCATCCCGTCGGGGCCGATGGCGTGTCGGGGTACGGGACGGTGGGTGCACGCCTGTTCGATGAGGTCGGCGCCGACGTAGCCAAGGACGGTGCGCAGCGACGCGTGGGCGTGGACGGCGCCGGTGGTGGTGGAGACGTTGATCCACGCTGCGTGCTTTCGATACAGCTCCCCGCTTCCGACGGTCCAGTCGAGGAGGTTCTTGAGAGATCCCGGGAGGCCGCCGGCGTACTCCGGCGTGCAGAAGACGACGGCGTCCGCGGCACTGATCCGGGTACGCAGGTCGGCGACAGCGGGCAGTGCGGGCTCCCGATCATCATCTGGATTGAACTGCGGTAGGCCACCCATCCCGCCGTAGACATCGGCCACCAGGCCGTCGGGTGCGACGGCCTGCGCCGTGCGAAGGAGCGCCGCGTTGGTAGACCCCGCGCGAAGGCTGCCGCAGATCATCAGAAGGTGATAGGTCCCTGCCACGACATCAGGATAGGACGAGAAGATCCTTGTGTCATTGGTGGTACCGCCGTGACGAGTGGAAGGGGGTGTGGGCGGCGTGATTACCCAAGGTGGTATCCAGGCTGCTGTCTGACGGGCGACAGTCCGCAACCATGTTGTGACCGCGGCGTCTTTTATAGGGAGACCACCGACGGGGTATCTGGGGGCCGACTATGCGTGCCACACGATCTATCGTTCCGCTGACAGCGGTTGCGTTTCTCGCCGTATTCCTGTCCGGATGCGGACCCATCGCATCGGATGCGAGCGGCGGGAAACCGAGCGCCGGCCAGGCCAGCGTGCAGTCGGTCGCCAGCGCAGGTAACACCTCGAACACTCCGTCCATGCAGCCGTCCACACAGCCCGCCACCCGGCCTACCTCCACTGCTGTCGCGACGTCCGCCGGCCCGGCCCGGCCCGCACGTGACGGGGACGTCGACGGCGACGGCAGACCGGACCAGGTGACCTTGTCCGCCGGGGGAGCGCTGGCCGTGCACTACTCGGGCGGCGGCAGCGACGTGGTGAACCTGGGGCCGGGGATTGCGGGCGACCAGAAGCTTCTCGGCACGGCGGACGCCGATGGCGATGGCCACGCCGAGGTGTTCGTCCGTATGATCATGGGAGCCTCGGCGCAGATCGACACGGTCCTGCGCTACGTCGACGGACACCTTCGCCAGCTGACGATGGACGGGGAACAGGCGCACCTCAGCTACGGCGCCAGCGTGCGTAACCAGTTCACCTGGGCGTGCCAGCCGCCGACAGCCGCGATCGTGCAGGCTTCCAGCACATCCAACGACAACGATCAGAGCTTTCAGGGCGAAGTGCGCCGGTACCGGTTCGCGGGCAGCACGATGGTCCTGATCTCGCGGCAGGCCTTCTCCATCCGGGCGAACGCGCCGATCCCCGGCATGCGAGCAGTGCCCGGGTGCGGGTCGCTCGTTCTGGCGCCGTAGATCCGAGGCGCTGCGCGCCCGGCGGCCCACGAGACGCCGGGTAGCTGGCACCGGGGCACGGCGCATGACGCTACGATGCGACCAGGTTGACGCAATCGGTCATCGTCTGACCCCTCGGTCGGAAGGACCTGCGTGGCGAGCCGGATAGAAGATCTGAAACAGGCTCTGAAGCCCGAGGAGAAACGTGTGTCGTCGGTGCGGCCAGCCCC
>NZ_CAUVXP010000127.1:0-16914 GCF_963555955.1 Protofrankia sp. Cas3 | reverse complement strand
GGGGAAGCGGTTCGGTGTCCACGTGGCCGAGGTCCGGGCGAGGCGCCAGGGGACTCAGGTGGAAGACGAGGAAGGCTGTCTCGCCGCCCTCGTTGACGATCCGGTGCCGCATGCCGATCGGGATGAGTAGTCCGTGCTCTGCCGGCAACGTGGTGTGCTCGCCGTCGAGTCGCGCGGTGACACTTCCGGATACGCAGTACAGGAACTCCTCGGAGTACGGATGCCAGTGCTCGGTGACGATCTCGCCGGGCGCCAGCGTGAGAGTGCCGAGGAAGCCGGACTTCGCGCCCACTGTCGCCGGGGACAGCAGGGTGCGGATGTCACCGCCACGGCGACGGTTGGCCGGGACATCGTGGATGGACACCACGGTCGGCCTGGTGGCCTGGTCAGGGGCGGTCACGGTCACTGCGTCTCCTCGGATCCAAGGGGCTTTGCGGCGCGGGCTGCTCGTTCGACCTTGTCGCGGATGACACCCATCTCCCGCCGACTGTTGTTGTTGATGTTGTTGGTCATCCACTCGTCGTCGACGGGTGCCTCCGGGCGCATGCGGAAGTCCTGAACCCAGCGCATCCTGGTGCCGGCGCCTTCCGGTTCGTATGTCCATTCGATGTTCATGAACTCGAACGGTCCTGTTTCGACGCGGTGCGCCTGGACACGGTGCTTGTCCGGGTCCAGGGTCCGTTCCGAAACCCAGCTCCAGACCCTCCCGTCCGCATCCGGGTGCATCGTTAGGCGGAACCTGAAAGTCTGGTCGCGGTGTTCAAGAATTTCTACCGAGGCGTACTCGGTGAAAAGATTCGGCCAGCTTTCGAGATCATTTGTCATCGTCCAGACGAGATCGATGTCGGCATCGATCAAGATCGAGTTGTCGGTGTGGGCTGCCATCATTCTCCGTTTGGTCGGCGATATACCTACTGATTCAGGTCATCATTTCTGATGATTTACCTGGTTCGTCGAGGGTTCGGCGGCGCCCGCCCCGGGTAGGTGGGCCACCGCGGTTCCGGCGGCTATCGAGAAGCTGGTGCGCAGTGCGTGCAGCCGCTTGCGGGACTCCCGGTGTTCAGTGCTGCTCTCGAACTCGCGGAACGCGTCCTCGTCGATCCAGTCGCCGACGATGTAGTAGGTGCCCGGCTCGCTTGCGGAACGAATCAATGATGCGCCGAGATTCGCCGGGCGGGCGGCGGCAATGGGGGCGACCTCCAGCCAGGTCTCCTCGAACTCGCGCTCCCGACCCGGTAGGATCTGTTGCGTAAGCATGACCCGGAAAGGGTTGGATCGGCCCATCAGCTTCCTCCACTCGTGTGTTCATCCTGCGACCGGGCCACAGCGCTGGACCATGGCTCGATTGACACCTCTGAACGCGGGTGCCGTACCGGCTGCCCGTCTTTCGATGCGGCGAAGATCTCCGCTTAGGCGACAACCTGCTCGGCGGTGACCTTGATTGCGGTGAGGATCTGGTCGAGGGTGTAGTCGGCGGGCGGTTCCGCGGGCAGCTCGACGCCGAATGTGTCGAAGACGACGGTCTGCAGGTGCAGGTAGGCCAATGAGTCCATGCCGACCTCGGCGAACGTGACGTCAAGGTGGGCCGGCCGGTCGTCGGCGGCGAGCACGGTCTGTTCGATGAGAAAGTCGAGCAGCCGGTCGGCGTTCCATGTGTGTGTCATGACACTCTCCTTTGCGACGGCGGTCACGCTGTGATGCTGGTCACGCTGACCAGGGCGTGGGGCCGGACGGCGCTGTCGGCGGGTCCGCGGGCGTTTCGGGCACGCGGAGATGAACACTGATCGGGCACCCGTCGGTTCACCGGACCTCGAGCTCCGGGGCTCGAGCGGTGGCGCGAAGTAAGAGTCACACCCACGTCGTCGTAGGTCGAGCGGCTCGACGCCCGGTCGATCTGTCGGTCAGTCGGCGGCCCATGCGTAGAAGTTCCGAGCCATTGCGTCCCGCGGGCTGCTCCAGGTTTCCGGGTCGTACGCGGTGATGTGCTTCTCCAGCTTTGTGTTAACGTCGACGAACAGCGGGTGCTCGCGAATGGCGGGCAGCGCGGGGGCGACGTCGTCAGCCGCTTCTATCAGGTGGAAATACAGCCCGTGAAAACTGAACAGATTTCGTCGGACAACACCCAGCATGTGGGGCAGCTGCCCATCGTCGGACTCGCGGAAGATATCGGCGACGGCGGCCTCGTCGCCAGCGTCCATGCGGGCGACGATAAGAGTCCGGTGTGTCATCGGGCGGGCCCGGAAGCAGTTGGGCAAACCTGACCGTAGAACCTTGACACTCGTGCTCCCTGACTATATCTGGAAGAGCTCGGGCAGGCGCGTGCAACATCGGTGTCGCATCGGCGCCGGCATGTGTTGACGATATGACAGGACCGTCGGCGCGGGCCTGTCCCAGGATTTGATCAGCGATCTAGCGCTGACCTCGTCTCTGTCCCTACGGAAGCATGCTGTATTGGGCCGCTCGTGTCTCGAAATTGATCTGGCAGGAACATGTAGTGGCAACTTAATGCCAAGATGGAACATCTAAACATCCAATTCTGCTATAACCATCCCCGCTCCGCCGCGAGGATGCCGGCCTGGAAGCGGCTGCGCGCGTCCATCCGGCGCATGAGATCGGCGATCATCCGTCGCACGGTGCGGACTGACACGCCGAGGTGACGGGCCGCGGCCTCGTCCTTGGCACCGAGGCTCAGGAGCCGCAGAAGCACGCGTTCGGAGTCTGTCGGCTCCCTGCCCTCGGGGTCGAAACTCCCATAGTCGTGATCGTCTATGGCACGATGGACTGGACCGTCGCCAGACGCGGACGTGTTGGGTCCCTCGAGCGCATCGGGTCCCTCGAGCGCGTCGCCGCCAAACCCGACAGGCTCGGCGAGCCCCCACATCTGATCGAACAACATGACGACCAGATTGGTCAGCGCCGGCTCGCGGAGCAGCAGCGCAGCGCTCTTGTTCGGACCTGGCATCAGCAGGACAAGTCCGAGTTGGCGGTCGACGGTGGTGAGGTCCACCGGAGCGGTGTCGACCACCCGTAGATCCAGGCCGTGCGCTGCAGCGGTGCGCAGGTACGCGGCGGTTGCGTCATCCGACCGCGCCGGACGGGAACAGATACTGCGCATGGTGACCCCGCGTTCCAGCGCCCGTAGGAGCGCCCGGGTACCCTCCGGGGTCGCGGCCGGCTGCAGCCCAGGCTGGGTGTGCACCGCGAGTACCTCCCGTTCCGCACTGGTCACCAGTTCCATGAATTTGATCTTTACCGCGTCGGCGCTGTCCAGGTGTTCCACCTCGCTACCGGAGTCGCCGGGCTGGCGACCCTGGAGGTAGTCGGCGACCAGGGTGCTCACCTGCAGGCGCGCGCGGACGAGCTGCTCCTGCCGGCGGATGAGCTGGTCGTGCTGCTGGCGGATCAGTTGTTCCAGGGGGACCTCGGGGTGCACGGCGACGAGGCGGCCCGGATGATCACGGGACATGACCAACAGCGAGAGCTCGACCAGCCTGTCGCGGGCCCGGGCGATGATGCTTGCGGGGAGCCCGAGGGCCAGGCCCACGTCCTCGGTGGTCAGGTCCTCGTGCCGTAGCCACAACCGGTAGGAGGCGAGGGCGACGTCGTCGAGGCCGAGAAGATCAAGCACCTTCCTCTCCCGCTCCCGCTAGTCGACGTGGGCGCTGGCCTCGGACAGCAGACCCCGGTGTCGGGTCTCGGCTGCCACGACATCCAGAGCGTGGCGGACCAGTGCGACCAGGGCCTGGCGCACGGATTCCCGCCGACGGGCGTCGCAGAACACGATGGGCCTCCGAGCGTCGATGTCAAGAGCGTTGCGTACGTCGTCGAGTGTGTATTCCTTCGACCCGTCGAACTGGTTGACCGCCACCAGGAACGGAATATCGCGCTCCTCGAAGTAGTCGACCGCCGGGAACGAGTCCGAGAGCCGGCGGGTGTCCACGAGCACGATCGCGCCGATGGCACCGAGGACCAGCTCGTCCCACATGAACCAGAAACGGTCCTGGCCGGGAGTGCCGAACAGGTAGAGGATCACACTGTCAAGCAGGGTGATCCGACCGAAGTCCATGGCAACCGTGGTTGTGGTCTTGGAGCTGACCTGCGATGTGTCGTCGATTCCGACGCTCGCCGAGGTCAGGGCCGCTTCGGTCGTGAGCGGGGGGATCTCGCTGACCGTACCGACAAACGTCGTCTTTCCGGCGCCGAATCCACCGGCAATTATTATCTTGACGGCATTGGGCGCGGGGCCGGTGGTATCTGTTCTAGAGGGTCTGAAGTCCATCGAGCACCTTCTCCATCAGCGCTACGTCGGGACGCTCGGTCGGTCGGGCCGGGCGGGTGACGTGTACGAAACCAGCGTCGATCATGTCGCCGACGAGGACGCGTGCCACGCCGATCGGAAGATTGAGCTGGGCGGAGATCTCCGCGATCGACTGGATGCTCCGGCAGAGCATCAGGATGTCCTGCTGCTCTGGATCGAGGCTCCGGACCATTGCCCGTCCGTGCGCCGTCGTCGACACCAGAGCTACCAGCTCCAGCGCACGATTGGCCGCCGGCCGCGTTCGGCCGCCGGTGACGGCGTAGGGGCGGACGACCGGACCTGCATCCTCGTCATACCACTCCTCGTCCACCGGTCCTCCTGATCAGGGCGTGGGTTCGGTTCCCGCGGGGTTTCCGGCGACGCGACAGAGCCGTCATCGCGTCGCCTTCAGCCGACCGGGGTGGCGCTCAGCGCGGCAATGCCGCCTGCATTTCGGCGCGTAGCTCGGGGCTCAGGAACTCACCGACACGGATGACCAGAAGGGCCATTTCGTACGCGATCAGACCGATATCCGATCCGGGCGTGCTCAGAATGGCCAGACACGACCCGTCGCCGACAGCGGTGACGAACAGGAATCCCTGTTCCATCTCGACGATCGTCTGGCGGACGTTGCCGCCGCGGAAGAATCGCCCGGCGCCCCGGGCGAGGCTGTTGAATCCCGACGCGACCGCCGCGAGCTGGTCGGCGGTCGTGCGGTCCATACCGTTCGACGTCGCCAACAGGAGACCGTCCGCTGACAGCACGATTGCGTAGGTCACCTCCGGTACTTTTCGGGTCAGGTTGTTCAACAGCCAGCTCATGTTTTCGGCCGGGCCGATATGGCGCATCACATCACCTTCCTGGCGTCGTCGCCGTTCGGATTGGGTCCGGCCTGCAGGCCTCGACCGAAGTTGGCCTGGAAGGACGACATCATGTTCCGGATTTCCTCTGGTGATCGCGGCCCGGCAAGGACCGGCGGTGTCGTGGCGTCGGTCACGGGCGCTCCCCGCAGCTCGGGCGCCAGGCTTGCTCGTCGCTTCCGCTTCGGCAGACCCGTGTCGGTTCTCGCCGTCTCGGCGGGCGGCAATGCCGATGCCGGCGTGGATGACGGTCCCGGTGAGAACGACGATGGTTGGGAGAACGACGGTTGGGAGAACGATGGCGCCGGTGGGAACGACGGGGAGTCGGGGGCGTGAACCCGATCGGACACGCCGCTGTCGCTGAACCCGCCGGTGGCCCACTGGGTCGAGGTGTCGACCGGCTCGTCCCAGGGGCCGGCTGGCTCGGCCCGGTGGGCACCGGTGTCCGGCGGTTGACCCCACTGATCCGACGAGTCGGGCAACTGGATCGACGGGCCCGGGAGTTCCGCCCAGTCATCGGGCTCCGCCGACGGGCTGAGCCGCGGCCGCGGGCGGGAGGGTTCGCCGTGGTTGCCGTTGCTGAAGCCGCCGGTCGCCTCCCGCTCGGAGACGAACCAGCTTGAGCGGATCGTGGCGAACACAGGCAGATCGTCCATGAGCGGCCGGTCATCGCCGCTTCCGTTACTCGATGCCGCCACCGGCGCGCCCACGGACATCAGATCACCGAACTCATCGGGTTCGGCGGAGCCGTCGAAGGAGCTCGCGAACGAGCCGGCGGGGACCGGTCCAGCGGCCTCTTCGTGCGTCGCCGGGTTCGACTCGATGGTGGTTCCGTCAGCGGCCCGCAGCAGCGCTGTGGGCAGTAGAACGATGCCGAGGGTCCCGCCGTACGGTGACGGCCGCAGCTGGACCTGGATGCTGTGCCGCTGGGCCAGGCGGCCGACGACGAACAGGCCGAGTCGCTCACTGGTTTGCAGATCGAAGGGGGGTGGGTTGCTCAGCCGTTCGTTGACCGCGCTGTATTCCTCGTCGGTCATGCCGAGACCGCGGTCTTCGACCTCGACCACACAGCCGTTGGAGACCTCGTGTCCGGAGACGTGGACGGGCGTGTGCGGTGGCGAGAAGGAGGTGGCGTTCTCGATCAGCTCGGCGAGCATGTGGATCACGTCACCGACCGCGTGGCCACCGACGGCGGAACCGGAGATCGGCAGCACCTTGACGCGGGTGTAGTCCTCCACCTCAGCGACCGCACCGCGGACGACGTCCTTGAGCGGGACCGGCCGGCGCCAGCCACGGGCTGGTTTCGATCCGGACAGCACGATGAGGTCTTCGGCGTGACGCCGCATGCGCGTCGCGAGGTGGTCGAGCCGGAACAGCTCAGCCAGCTCGTCGGGGTCGGTCTCCTTGCGCTCCAGCCCGTCGATGACTTTGAGTTGGCGGTGGATGAGTGCCTGGCTGCGGCGGGCCAGGTTGAGGAACGTGTCGCCGATGCTCTTGCGCATCGCCGCCTGTTCGACAGCCGTCCGCACAGCCACCCGGTGGACGGTCGTGAAGGCGTCCGCCACCTGGCCGATCTCGTCCTTGGTGCGGATGGCCAAGGGGAAGGCCTCGGCCTCGATGTTCACCGCTTCGCCTTTGTGCAGCCGTTCCACGACATCTGGAAGGCTCTTGTTCGCCACCTCCAGAGCCGCCCCCCGCAGGCGCCGCAGCTGGCGGATCATCGGGCTCGCCACGAGCAGCGAGATGCCGATCGACACGGCGAGAACCAGCGCCACCGCTAGTCCACCGAGCCAGGCGCCCCGGGTCGCGGTCGAGGCGATCGCGTTGCTCTGGTTCGTCAGGTCGGTCGAGAGCTGGTTTTCCACCGTGCTCATCCGGGCGAGCTTGTCCTCGGTGGCCTTGACCCACTGCAGGGGGTCGACGGTGATCTGCTGGTCCAGCTGGGTCGCGAAGACGACGCCGTCGCGCATCTGCGACACGCTGTTCGCGGTCGAACCGATCGTTTTGTCGTAGAAGTCCTGCTGCTGTTGGGAGGCGGTGGTGCGGAACTGGGCGATCCAGGCATCCTCGGCGCCGGCGTTGGACTGGATCAGTTTGATGACCGCGACGCTGCTCTGGTGGAAGATGATGATCGAGACGTTGCCGCGTTGCTGGGCGGCTGCTTCCTTCGCCCGTGTCATGCTGGTGAGGCTCGCCGCGTGGCTGACCAGCTCGGCATTGTCGGTGCCGAGTCCGACCTGGGCGATGAGGCCCAGCAGGTCTGTGATGATCTTGTTGTAGAAGGTCGCGTTCTTCGTGCGGTCGACCTGTTTCTGGTCGACCGCCTGCCGGTGATCGGGAAGCGTGCCCAGTTCGCGCTGGATGCTGCCCAGGACGGCTTGCAGGTCCTTGGTCGCGCTCGCGGGGAGCCCGGCCGCCTCAGTTTGGTATGTCCCGAGTGCCGTGTCGGTCGGGCCACGTCTGGCCAGCGTGTCCTCGGCACCGCTCCGGAATCCACTACCTACGAAGGTCGAGGTTGCATAGCGTTCTTCCTGGAGTGCGTCGATAAGATCGTTAACTTTGACGGAGAAATCCGCGAGGGTCCGGATCCGATCGCTTGCGCTGACACTCGCGAGGTTGGTGCGCACCTGGATGGCGCTGAAAATCGTCAGCGCCACCAGCGGAAGGATGAGAATGGCGACCAACTTGGAGCGGATTGGCCAGTTCTGGAGCATCCGGTCCTCTCGTCCGACGCCGTGCCTTGGCGCCTCGTTGGGGCGAGCGTTCGTGTGTGGCCTTCGTGTCCCGGCCGTGCCACGGCGTGGGGCGAAAACCGTAACCCACTGGTCTCCCCCCGTGGGCGAGACGACTCTACCCGGGGGATTAGTCCGGGTTGGGCGGGGGTACACCCAACAGGTTCGGGTGCCTGCAGGCTGAGGTCCCGGCATGGTCGCCGCCCGATCATCGGCGCCAAAAGGCGTTCCCATGATGAATTGTTGGGTATCCCTCTGTTTCACCAATGATGCTACTCGTCTGTTTGTGCGGTTCTGTCTTCTGCATGAGACAGGTCGGGCGTCCGTGGTGGCATCAGCAACGGATGCACATCTGGCGAGCTCGGTCTGGATGCCGGTGGGTGGCCGGCGGGTGCCCGCTACGCGCCTGCGGGGATCACGATCGGGCCACGGAACTCATCGCGGGGAGAATTGGTGCCAGTGAGCCAGTATCGAAAATGGCGGGATCCGAGCACGCCGATCGGTCGAAGGCCGCGTGATCATAGTCCGGTGCGCCTGTTTCCGGGAGGTTTCAAGCGGCCCCGAAATGGTCTGGCATGTGTCCCGTTCTTGTCCCCGTGTGCCCGGGAGGACGAGCAACGCGGGGAAGGCGGGTCGCGATGCAGATTCACAGCGTTCGTGGTCGATCACATGACGATCGGTAATTGGCTATCTAATGCAACGCATTCATTGGTATTCTAAAATTTTTGATGGCGGGAAGGTATCCGTTTGTCGCCTGCCAGATAGCTTTTCTGTCGAGCTGATCGGGGCGCTCCCGTTCGGCGGCGGCGGCCGACCGCGCCCGGGTCGTCAACGGGAGCCGGCGCGGGCCACCACATGGGCGCCGGTGGGTAGCGCCCTGACCCCACCCGCCGACCGGATCAGCGGATACACGGCGAAGTGGTAGGTGAGCCCGGGCTCAGGTGCGCCCAGGTGCCAGCCACCTCTGATCTCCAGACTCGCGTTGGTGACCTTTGCGCTCTGGGCGGCTGGATCGTCCGGCCCGGTCGGCATCGTGTCATGGCGCCACAGCACGCGGGCTTCGGTGATCCCAGGTGGCATCTGGAACGTCAGGACGATCTTGTTGCCACGGTCGACGGCCTGCAACCCATGGATGCCTTCGACGGGTAGGTGGTGGGTCGAACGGCCAAGCACCGCCCGGTTCCCGGCGATGCTGACCGGGGTGTACACGACCGGCCTGCCGGCGGCGGTCACGGTGAGACGTCCGCGCCGGCTCGAGCCGACCAGGTGTTCACGCCCGTCCAACGAGTCCGCGGGCAGCTCCTGGTCGACCGGGCCGAACGGGCCCGTCGCGAGGAACGGATCAGTCGCGCAGAGGTCACCGTCGGGCGGCTGGTTCAGCGGGTGCCCGGATAAGTCCGCGGACGCCTCGGTGGCGTAGATCCGCACCAGGGCGCCGGGGACAGTCGTCCACCGCAGGGTTGTCATCGCGCCATCACTGTTCGCTTCAAGGTCCAGCACCGGACGCGGTCTGGCGATCACCTTCAGGACCACGTCCACGCCCGCGGTGTGGGCCAGCGCCCCGAGCGGGTCCGGGTAGGACACCCGGACCCGATAGCGGTAGGTGGCCCCGGTCTGCACGTCACGGTCGACATGGCCGCCACCGGCGGCGCGAACCCGACGGGTGGCGCCGTGAAACGACGACGACTCGTCAAAGGCCCGTTCGACCAGCACATCGTCGTATCCCGCTGTGAAGGTCCAGGACAGGGCGACGCCGTCGCCGTCCATCCGGGCACGCAGCTCGGTGACCTCCGGAGCAATCATCAGTGGCGGGGTGCGGGCCGGCGCAGAGCGTCGGCCCGCGGCTGCCGACATCACCTCGTGCCAGAGTGTCACGCCGCGTGGGACGCCCGCGTCGGACAGCTCGGTCGAGCCGGTCGTGCCGAGGCTGCGTTCGAACCGCCCGCCAGGAGCGGCCGGGTCCGCCACCACCCGCAGGACGCGGAAGGACACCGGGCCGGACGATTCCGGCGGGCTCCATCGCAGGACCACTGCGCCGTCTTCCTGCGTGGCGGTCAGGTTGGACGGCGGCGCGAGTACATCGCGTTCATCGGCCGGCCGGTCGACGGGTCGGTCGGCCGGATCAGCGGGGATGGCCCGGAAATCTCGGGCGGTCGCCGGGAGCCCGGGTGCCGCGTTCCCTGGTGCCCTGTCGAAGGCGTAGTGCGGGCCGATGTCGTCCCGGCTGATGATCCGTGGGTGTCCACTCGGACGCGCCGGGTCACTGGCTGGGGGCGGCGCGTCGACCGGTGGCCGTGCCGTCGCGATGTCGATCAGGAGTCCGCGGGTCTGGCGGGACGTCAGCCGGGTACGCGGATCCTTGTCCAGCAGACCGGCGAGGACGTCGGCCAGCGGGCCCGCCCGGTCGGTCGGCGACGGGGGCTGGAACAGGATCGCCGCCACCATCGCGGCAAAGGTCTCCCGGTAGAACGGTGGCTTCCCCTCCACGGCGAAGTAGAGGGTCGCGCCGAGGCCGAACAGGTCCGCCTCGGGTGTCGCCAGATCGCCGTTCAACCGCTCTGGCGACATGTACGACGGTGTTCCGAGCACTCCGGTGACGGTGAGCGCGGAGTCGCTGTCACGGGTCGCGATGCCGAAGTCGGTCAGGACCACTCGGCCGCCCGTTCCGATCAGCACGTTCGAGGGCTTCACATCGCGGTGCAGAATCCCGAACGCATGCGCGGCGGACAGGGCGTCGCCGATCCCGATGCCGATGCGGGCCACCTCGGCGACGGGGAGCGGGCCGTGATCGCGAACCAGCTGGAACAGCGACTGCGACGGCACCAGCTCCATGACGATCCACGGCAGACCATCCTCGACAACCACGTCGAGGATGGTCACCACGTGTGGATGGCCCCGCAGCCGCGCGGCATGCCGGGCCTCTCGCAAGGCCCTTTCAACCCGGTCGGCCCGCTCGAACGGATCAAGATCACCGCCGAGGTCGACCTCCTTGAGGGCCGCCTCGGTCAGCAGCACCTCGTCAAAGGCGCGCCAGACCGTGCCCATTCCGCCGGTGCCGAGCCGTTCGATGAGCCGGTACCGGCTGGCCACGATGCGGCTGGCCTCTGGCGCAACAGCCACGGCGCCCCCTCCGCGATCTTTTCTACGCCGAGTTGTCCAAGTGCAGCATGCCACCTGGATTGCCCGGTGGCGTCGGCTGCGTCGTTCGGTTCTCGGCATCGTCGGCATCGTCGGTCGCGGCGTGGCGGTGGGCACCCGGACTGTGCGGTCGGTCGGGCCGCACAGCGGCGGATGACCGGGCCGCGGCAAAGGTCATCATGACCGGCAGGCAGGCCAGGACCAGCCATACAAGCCAGCCGCCCGATGGCGACCACGCCGAGCCCGATACGAACCACAGCGGTCCGTCCACGCCGACCGCGTACCGACGGCTGTTGGCGACCCATGCGACAAACTGGCTGACCGCGGTCATGGCGATGACGCCGGTAGCCACCGTGGCCGCATGCCCGCTCAGGCGCGCGGGCAGTCGGTCGGCGAGCACCTCCACCGACAGCAGGGGCAGCATCACCAGCGCGGGTAGAACGTACCGGCCCTGCATGCCGAAGCCGTTCTGGATGAACACGGCCGCGGCGAGCAGTTCGTAGCCGGCCACGACCACCGTGAGACTGCCCGCAAGCAGCGCGCGATCGCGCCGACCGCCGAGCGCGAACGCGGCGAGGAAGAGCCCTGCTGCCAGTAGCCCCCACAGCCAGTACACGGCGCCCGGGATGGGGATCGACTGCCAGCCGAAAACCCCGACGGCCTGGCGCGCGGACTGTGGGGCGAGGCCGATCGCGACCGCGAGACCGTGGCCGAGACGGCCCCACAGAACCGGGGTCCGCAGCGACAGAGCCTGCGTCCAGAGCACCGTTGCGGCGATCCCCGCCCCGACGACCGTCACCGCCGCGGCCGCGGGTCGGCCAGCCCCGCGTACTCGCATCAGCACCGCGGGTCCGCCGAGACGGCCGATCCCGATCGTGATCGCGAAAGCCACCCACAGCGGAGCAAGCGGACGGCTCAGCGCGGTGGTGGCCAGGACGGCGCCGGCGACCAACCAGGTTCGGGCCGTGGGCTGTTGGGCACGGGACAGGCGCAGCACCGCCGCGATGGACGCGATCGCCCCGGTGACCTCTGCGCCGCTGGTACCCGCCTGCGAACTGAGGAAGAGCACCATCGGGGTGACCGCGACCGCGAAGCCGGCCAGCAGCAGGGGCCGTTGACTGCGTATCCGGTCCGGCGGTTGCCCGCCCAGCAGAAGCCACAGGCCGGCGCCGAGCAACCCCGCCGAGACGAAGGCGGACCCCAGGCGCGCCAGGACGTAGCCGGACTGAACCGACCAGGCGGCCCGGGTGAGTACTCCCGCGGGTATGTACAGCCAGGGTGGATACGCTCCGACAATGCTGTTGACCCGACCGTTTGGAACGACCGCCGGCCGGCGCAGGCAGGTCGCCGACGCATCCAGGTGCAACGCGGTACACGGAGGATTCGTCGTGACGCGGAGGTCGGTTGGCAGCAGGAAGCTTCGGTAGGCGTTACGGACCTGACGGAGCGAATCCTCGTTGAATGCTCGCAGCGCCTGTATTTCCGCGAACGGGACGGTGGCACCGACTATGTCTCCGTGTCCCGCCGCCACGACCTTCGCGTAATGGCTCGGCTCATCCGGAGCGGTTCCCGGCGGATTTGTCAGTGCCCACAGCAGGATCCATCCGAACAGTGCGCTGAGGAGGAGCTCCGGCGCGCGGTTCCTCCGGGCGCCGGGCAACCGCGTTCTTCTCATCCGTACGTACCGCCACCTGGGAAATTTTTCGTCGACAACATGAAGAAATCCACGCGCCGTGACGTCCGGGCGCTCCGGCGCGCGGGGTAACAATAGCCTGCTCTTATTGTTTGACGGGCTGTGGCCGCCAGCTGGTCGCCAGGAGCGCGGCGGCCCCCGCGAGACCGACACCGGTGGAGATCGTGAAGCCGGCCCAGCCGGCTCCGCCCAGGCCGATCGCGTGGTCGAGCGAGGCTTTGCCCGGGCCTGCGGTGGCGATCCCGATCGCGATCACGGCGATCATCAGGACGTACTCGTAGCCCTCGCGGAACACGAAGAAGCCGTTCCGCCGGTGTGCAACCACTCCCGCGACCGCCATGAGGCCGACGGCGGCTGACGCGGCCAGCGGCGTGAGGAAGCCGGCGGCGAGGCCGATGCCCGCCGCGAACTCGAACAGCACCGACATCCAGGCCTGCACGAGCGGCGGGCGCAGGCCCATGGACCCATACCAGCCGGCTGCGCCCGCTATCCGGCCACCGCCGAACAGATGGTTCCATCCGTGGGCGACCAGGGTGAGACCCACGCAGAGGCGAATCAGAAGGATGGCTGTATCGATATGGGTCATTTCATACTCCTGGGGAAGAACTGGCGGGTCGGTGCTGCCCGCGGCGGCGGAGGTAGGAGGGCGGCTGGAGCAGGGCAGTGGGTGCGGATGAGGAGACTATGGTGTGTACACCGCACTTCGCCATGTTTGTCTACCCGGGGCCCGCGCCGGGCGGCGGTGGTACGGGCTGCCGTGGGGCCCGGGGCAGCCCACGGGTCACACCGGCTGCTACCCCACGGCGCCGGCGCGACGGCTATGCCCAAGATGCTTCGGTGATGGCTGAATGAACTATACGATGGGTTGATGAACAGACGACCCGCCGACATCGACGCGACTGGTCACGTCCGGGTGCCCAAGACCGCTGAGCTGGTGGCGGCCGCCCTGCGTCGGCAGATTATCCGCGGTGATCTTCGAGAAGGTGACGGCCTCCCCAACGAGGCGTCCCTGATGGCGCGGTTCGATGTTTCGCGGCCGACGCTGCGCGAGGCGTTCCGGGTGTTGGAGTCCGAGGGTCTGATCGGCGTGCGCCGCGGTGCGCACGGCGGGGCGCGGGTGCATGTTCCAAATGGCGATGTGGCGGCGCATTTTGTGGGACTGGTCCTCCAACACGACAATGTGACTGTTGCCGACGTGCTGGAAGCCCGTTCGGTGATTGAACCACCGGCGGCCCGGCTGCTGGCGGCGCGGCGGCGCCGGCGGGATATCGAGGCGCTTACGGCGCATCTCGATTCCGACGAGCAGCGCCTGGCCGGTCCGGAGAGTCTGATTCCGGCGCACACCGACTTCCACGAGACAATGGTGGAGCTGGCCGGTAACCATACCCTGGCGGTGCTGACGAGAATGTTGCGTCATCTGGTCACCGGCGTGACGATGGCGCATCGGGCCACGCTGCCGTCCGGTAGCGGGGCGGAGTTCCATGAGGACGATCTCGCCCTGCGTGCGCATCGGCGGCTGGTCGATCTCATTGCGGCCGGTGACGCCACCGGGGCGGAGGTTTTCTGGCGACGCCATCTGGTGGAGACCAACCAGGTCGTCCTGGAGCATTTCGATGAGGCCAGCGTCCTTGACGTGCTCGGTTGAGGCCGGCACCGATTGTCGCGCCGGTGGAAGATAGGGTTTCCCCGAAAATCCAGCGTTCCCGTGGGGGATCCGTCCTCAGGTGGCCGCCTACCCGGCCGGTGGCGGCGTAGGTGCATCCACCGCGCGCAGCAGCGGCGCGAGACGGGTGCACACGACGTTGACGTGCTGGGCTACGAGCTCCTCGGGCATCCCGCCGAGGGAGGCCCACAGGTACACGGTGTCAACCGGCGCGTCGCCGACGAAGGCCCGGATGCTGCTTGCGACATCCTCGGGCGTGCCGTAGTGGAAGTAGTCGAGCGGGCTCTTGGATGCTTCGCGAGCCCGGATGCGGTCGGGATCGACTGGCCGTGGCGTCGGGGTGTCGGTTCCCTCCACCATGTGCCGGCGGTAGGAGTCGAGCTGGTAGCCGAGATGCCTGCTCACGACCGGCCAGTCGCGTTCCGGGTCGTCGCTGACCCAACCCTGGATGCCGCCGCCCATCCGGGCGATCTCGGGGGCGTGCCCGGCCTCCGCGAGCCCTTCCCGGTACGGCTCGGCGATCCCGCCGAAGGCCGACAGCAGGTTCTCACCGAGCAGACCGGCCCGCCGGGCGCCCTTGGGTCCCAGGTACCCGAGCCAGATGGGCAGCCGGTCCTGGACGGGACGCGGGGTCACCCGACCGTCGGCCCAGATCCGCCGCAGCTCGCGGACCCGCCCGTCGGTGGCGCTGTACCGCTTCGCCGGGTCGGCGCCGAACAGCTCGAACTCGGGTATCCGGTAGCCGGCGCCGAGGCCGAGGTCGAGGCGGCCGCCGCTGATGATGTCCACCACCGCCGCCTGCTCGGCGATCTCGACCGCCGCGTGCAGCGGTGCGATCATGATGCCGGTCCCGATGCGTACCCGGCGTGTGCAGGCCGCGATGGCTGCCGCGAAGGTGAGCGGTTGCGGGAGGTAGCCGTCATCGAACAGGTGGTGTTCGGTCACCCAGACCGAGTCCGCGCCCAGTCGTTCCGCCTCCTGGCACATCTCCAGGGTGAACCCGTACAGGCGGGTGGGGTCCTGGCGGCGGTCCGGTGGGTTGCGGAGGTCGAAGTAGAGGCCTACCTGCATGCTGGTCCCCTTCGTCCGGACGGCGGGCAGGTCGTGAAGGCCTGGTCGCCTCGCCTATGAATAAGGTAGACAATACAGCTGAGGCATCTTCATGTCCTTGGGTGCGTCCGGGTGCGGCGCGCCGCCTGTCGGCCAGCCGGGGAGGCTCTGTGAAGATCGATACGACGCTTCCAAAGGACATCGACGCCGTCCATCGCAACGCGCGGGAAGCCGAGGCCGCGGAGTACGACGGCCTGTGGGTGGGCGAGACACGACACGATCCGTTCCTGCTGTCGTTGCGGGCTGCTGACGCCACCCGGGATCTGACGGTCGGGACCTCCATCGCGATCGCCTTCGCCCGGACGCCGATGACGCTGGCGAACGTAGGTTTTGATCTTGCCCGCTACTCCCGGGGGCGGTTCGTCCTCGGGCTGGGTTCCCAGGTCAAGCCGCATATCGAGCGGCGCTTCTCGATGCCGTGGTCGCGGCCGGCAGCCCGGATGCGTGAGTTCGTGCTCGCCATGCGTGCCATCTGGGACACGTGGCAGAACGCAACACCGCTGTCGTTCGAGGGCGAGTTCTACACCCACACCCTCATGACGCCGTTCTTCTCTCCCGAGGCGCACGAGTGGGGCCCGCCGCCGGTGTACCTCGCGGCCGTCGGCGAGCTGATGACCGAGGTGGCCGCCGAAGTTGCTGACGGCATGTTCTTCCATGCGTTCTCGACGCCGCGCTACCTGCGTGAGGTCACCATTCCGGCCCTGGAGCGGGGCCGGGCGAAGATCGGCCGGACGCTGTCGGACTTCGTCCTGGCCGGCCCGGCGTTCGCGACGGTGGGCCGCAACGAGGCCGAGCTTGCCACCGCCATCGCCGGCACGAAGAAGCAGATCGCCTTCTACGCCTCCACGCCGGCCTACCGCGGGGTCCTGGAGCTGCACGGCTGGGGCGACCTGCAGACCGAGCTGACCCGCATGAGCAAGCAGAATCGCTGGTCGGAGATGGGCGACCTGATCGACGACGAGATCCTTCGGACGTTCTCCGTCGTCGGTTCACCCGCGGAGGTCGGTAAGGGCCTGCGGGAACGGTACGGCGACGTCGCCACGCGGATCACCTTCTATGCGACCTACGAGAGCGACCCGGCCATGTGGCCGGAGGTCTTCGACGCCGTCCGCAGCTGAGTGCTCGGCACCGCAGTGCTCGGCACCGCAGTGCTCATCGCCCAACCGTCGACAGTGACCGCAGGGTAACCGATCAGGGAGAGAAATGAGCATGCTGGACGGCAGGACGGCCATTGTGACCGGTGCGGGCCGCGGTCTCGGCCGGGCGCACGCGCTGCTGCTCGCGAGCCAGGGGGCCCGAATCGTGGTCAACGACCCGGGCGTGGCCTGGGACGGTGCCGGCAAGGACGAGGGGCGGCCCGCACAGCAGGTCGTGGATGAGATCGTCGCAGCGGGCGGCGAGGCGGTCGCGAACTTCGACAG
>NZ_CAUVXP010000126.1:3452-17627 GCF_963555955.1 Protofrankia sp. Cas3 | reverse complement strand
AGACAGCAGTACGGCAGTGCCCGCGCTTTGCCCTACCAGGAGGACGACGGAGCCGCCGGCAAGAAGGAGTACCAGCGGCACGGCGACCGACCAGCGTACCCGGCGCGCGGCCAGCCGGGACAATATCCACCGGATCCGGTCTTCCCCCTCGGTGCGTGGCACTGTCGTCTCCCCATCAGGAATGACCGAACTCTCGGCCGGATGTCGGCGCACGCCCAACTTTCCGCGCGTTCCTGGTCGATGGCAATGCCCGGCCGGGCGGATGGTGGGGTGGGTCAGCCCCCGGCCCACGGAAAGTGCAGGTCACGGGTGTTCCCGCGCGTTCGGAGAACCCTCGTGGAGGGGGAAACATGGTTCGCGGGGCCCATAGTCGACTCCATCGACCACCGCGAACAATCCCAATGACACAACAATCCCCGGTGCACACAACCGAAACCCGCTGGCCCTGGGTCGTGGGACCACGGAACGAGGAGAGGCTCGCCATGGCGAAAATCGTCGTCAATCCCGAGGTGCTCAGCGCGCTCCAGACCACCTTCACCAACCAGAGCCTCGCCGCGCTGGTCCAGACCGGCACGGATGTGCAGACGGCTCTGCGGAATGCACTTCTTGCGGACCAGCAGGCGTAGCCGGCCATGTTGAGTCCGGCCGAGCTGGCGGCCCTCGGTCAGCTCGAAGAGCGGATCCGGGGCTGGGTCACCGAGCACGGTGACGATCTGATCGAGTGGGCCACCGGCCCGATCAACCTGCCGGCGCCGGGCAGCCCGATGTGGCGCGAGACCGCGCGACTGTTCTCCAGCCTGGGCGCGAGGTTCTGACCAGAAGTTCGACAGGACGGGGTGCTGAGATGAGCTACGGCGCCGACGGTGGGTCGCGGATCGAGGTCGACCCCACGGAGCTGCTGCGGTTGGCCGCCGACCAGCAGCCACCCAGGCGCACCGCGGCGTTGTAGGCGGCAGCGGATCCTCCTGCCTGTGGCGTGCAGCCCGGCAGCGCGCCCGAGCTCGGAAGCGCTCAGAAGCTACTCTCTTCAGAGCTTGCTTCCGAGCCGTAAGTCTGATTCTTTCGATCCCGGTGTCCGCCCCTGGACGCGTCGGCGGTGGCTGTGTGACCTGCCAGTGCTGCCGGGCCGGCTACAGGGAGCGGAAGTAGCGGCGCTTCGGGTCTCGCGGGCCGGCGCCGACCTCACGGACGAGTCCGCGGTCGACCAGTTTGATGAGCCTGGTCCTCGTCGCGCGGGTGGACAGGCCGATGGCGTTGGCGATTGCGCTGGTGAGCGCGCCGTCGGTCGGGATGGCGGTGAGGATCGCCCGGTCCTTGGCGTCCAGGGTCGGCAGCTGGACACGCTGGGTCCACAGCGTGACGCGGAACCGGGTGCCGAGCTCTTCGAGGTCTGGCGGGGGAAGTCCCGCGTCCAGGCATGCGGTGGTCATTCGTTGGATGCCGCTGCCCCACTGCTCGATCAGCCCCAGTGAATTGAAGACCCGGCCGATGACCCGGTTGCGCAGTTTGGACACTCCGCGACGGATATCGTCGACCGTCAGTCCGAACTGCAGCAGGCCGGGGTTCTCCACTTCGAGGCGGTCGTCGAAGACCGCGATGCGGATGGGCGCGCCGCGCTGCCGGTAGTCGGCGTGTGCCACCGCGTTGACGACCGCTTCCCGGACCGCGACCGGAGGCAGGTTCCACCGGTCTGTTCGCAGGACAGGGCCGATGTCGATGCCGTGCAGACTGTGCTTACGCACGAACCCGAGCGCGTCTTCCACCGCGAGTACCAGGTTGGATCGGATCTCTGCCTGGTCGACGATCTGGGACTTGTCGGTGCCGAGGAACTGTCCGGCCTGGATCCAGGCATCGGGGAAAAGCCGGGCACGGTCCTGGTCACGGCCGAACAGCAGCAGGCCGCCGACGGTCGGGACGAGCCGTCCTTGGTGGGCCGTCACCAGTCTGAGGGTCTCCAGGTCGGCGGGGCGTAGCTTTCGGAGCTGGCTGAACGCCTCGGCAGCCGCCGGGAAGTCGATCGCGTCCGAGCCCAGTTCCGGCGTTGCCTGTTCGTCGTAGACTTCGCCCCGTGCGTAGCGGCGCAGTTCTTCGACCAGGTCGGAGTCGGCCCGTCGATTGGTTGAACCGACCCGCACGTAGACGCCGCTCTCCGGGCCCTCCTGGCTGACATGATGCGGCCGGGACGGGCTCGGGTAGACCTCCACCGCGACAAGCTGGGTGCCGCGCCACGGCACGATCTCGATGTCGGGAACCATACGGGGCGCGATCGCGTCGCTGATCAGATTCGCCAGTCGTTCTTCGAGTCTGAAGGGAAATCTCGTCCGGGGTCGGCCCTACCACCAGTGGTGTTCCGGTCGCCGGCCATCGTCCCGGGGTGCCCGGTCTGGTGGGATGAACGGGTGACCAGGGGCGCTGACCTGACGGTACTGGCGAACGCGTTGCGGCGGGACCGGCGTCGTGATCCGCGCGCGGGTCGGCGTGAGTATTCCCAGGCTGCGCTGGAGCTGGCTGATTGTTGTGAGCGGTTGCTGGCGGACGGGAACGCGGGGTGCTGTGGTGCCGGCGTTGCGCAAGGCGGTGGACCGGATGACCAGCGCCCTGATGTACATGGACGACTCGTCGGGGATCGTCGGCACGGACCTGCGCCACATGATGAGCCTGTACGCCCGTGCCTGTGTGGATGCCCCGCCGGATCAGGCGGGGCTCGCGCGCTGGTTGGCGGCGCTGTCGTTCGACGGGCCGGGCTGGCCGGAGATCCGGCTGGCCGAGTTGGTGCCCGCGCTGGGCGCCAGGGGTCTGTCCGAGCTGAGCGCCGAGGTGGCGCGGCGCTCAGCCGCCGCTGAGCCGGGGTCCTGGGGCCAGCTGGTCGCGGCCCGCGACCTGCGGGAGCAACTTGCCGAGGTGTCCGGTGACGTTGATCGACATGTTGCCATCCTCGCCGAGAACCTCAACAGCGCCAGGCAGTACCAGCGGATCGTCGTGGCCTTGCGGGACACCGGTCGTCCCGCAGAGGCGATCGACTGGGCCCGCCGCGGTCTCGCCGAGCACGATGGTGGGCCGCAGGGCGATCGCCTCGGTGACCTGCTGGTCGACATGGAGATCGACGTCGGTGAGCTGGAGGCCGCTGTCGCCCTGCGCAGGGATGCCTTCGAACGCCGCCCCACGGGGTCGACCGGGGCCTGACCGTCGACCAGGCACACAAGCTTCTCGACGCGGCGGCCGGCGATCGGCTCTACGCGCTGCTGGTCCTGGCGCTGTTCCTTGGCATGCGTAGCGGGGAACTCCTCGGTCTCCAGCGGTCGGACATTGACACGGCCCGGGAGACTCTGACCGTTCGTCACACACTTCTGCGGGTCGGCGGGGAACTGCGACTATGCCCGCCGAAGACGGAGGACTCCGAACGGACGCTGCCGCTGCTGGGCCTGGTCGCGGATGCGCTCGCGGAACATCGCAAGCTCCAGCGCGCCGAGCGTGCGGCGGCCGGTGAACGATGGGTCACGACCGATCACGTGTTCACGACGAAGATCGGGACACCGATCGAACCCGACAACCTGCGGCGGTTCTGGCTGCCGCTACGGTGCGCGGTCGGTCTCGATGGCGTGGTGTTTCACGGGTTGCGCCACACTATTGCTGGATCTTGGTGTGCCACCGCACATCGTGCGGGACATCGCGGGCCACTCGGCGATCGAGGTCACGATGACGATCTACGCGCATGCGTCGATGGGGGAGAAGCGGCGTGCACTGGGCAAGCTCGACACCCACCTGACCGACCCCCGACCCTGACGGCCGTTGCTGCAAAACGCCTCTGCCAGCAAGATCGGCAGGGGTGTTTTGGCTGGTGCGCCCGGCAGGGATCGAACCTGCGACCAAGTGCTTAGAAGGCACTTGCTCTATCCGCTGAGCTACGGGCGCTTACCGCCTATTGTGCGGGTCTCCTGGCATGAACGCGCAGCGCGGTTCGCACCTGGCCGGCGGAGGAATAATCGATCATTTCGCGCCCCGTGTCAACCAGCTGCCGGCATGTCCGAGCCTGATGAACCGGGTCTCGCGCCGTCCCCCGGTGCCAACCCGACGCGGTCAGCTGGTCGCATGCCTCGCCACGCCCCGATACTCGGATGACCTTGTGACGCTTGGTCAAAAAATCCAGAATGGCATATTTTGTACTGATCGTGCATCCCGCAGTGTCGCTGCTGTGGACAGCTGCGCGGCTTTCCACAGCGGACCGCGGTGACGTGCCGGACCGGTCGGCGACGGTCACAGTGTGACGTGGGACGAGACAGCGGACGGTCTCGCCGGGTTTCTCAGGGCTGGCGACCCTTCGGGACCGTCCGTCACGGAAGCAGGCCAGTATCCATATCCGGGAGGAACCATGATCGAAGCATCGGTCACGCTGCTCGGCAACCTCGTCGATGACCCTGACGTGCGATGCACGGCGAACGGGAACTTCGTCTGCTCCCTGCGCATGGCCAGCACGTCGCGCCGGTTCGACCGCTCGCAGAACCGCTGGGTGGATGGCCACACCGTATTCGTGACCGTCACCTGCTGGCGGCACCTGGCGGAGAACGTCGGAGCGTCGCTGCACAAGGGCGACAGGACGCTCGTGGTCGGGCGGCTGCGGCAGAGGTCTTTCGAGACCCAGGACGGCGGCCGCCGGGTCGTCTACGAAGTGGATGCCGATGCGGTCGCTGTCGACCTGACCCGCCAGTCGGCCAAGGTCCGGCGGGTGGTCCGCTCGAACCGGGAAGCCACGGAGGTCATGGACGTCACCGAGGTCACGGAGGCAGTCGAGGCTATGGAGGCAGACGAGGCTATGGAGGTCACGGACGCCATGGGCGCGGTGGAGGTCGTGGACGCCACCGAAGGCGAAGGAAGTGCGGTGGGCTCCGAGCCCCTCGCCGGCAATGGCATGACCGGTGTGCACAATGGCCAGACCGGCGTCGGAACCGGCTCCGGGTACCGTGACGGGGGTTTCACCCATGCAGGCGCGGACGAGCTGCTCGGCGAGTCGATACCAGGCGATCTACCAGGGGCGCCGGGGTCTGAGCGCCGACCCCCCGGCGTCCCGGCCCAGCGTCCGGCGACGGTGTGATGGCACGGTAGTCGGCGGCTTGCGGGTGGCTGTCGGCACAGGCGCCGCCCGGTTGCGAAACGGTCATGAGACGGGTGGATGCCCGGTCCCACCCGGACCTGTGGGTAGCGTCAGTCCGTGACCAGCGCGCGGGGTGCCGATATACCGACGCCCATCCGGGTACCGCGTGGGCGCGTGGACGGGCCCACGGCACCCGGCGATGCGTCAGAACCACGATCGCATCGCCTTTGGCCCTCTAGCCGGAGCCGGTCAGATGACCGCCTCGACCCGTTGCCCGAGCCCGTGCTCGACCGGCTCGGTGACCCACGACCGTCGTGGCGCCGACCGTTGGTGGTACTGCGGTCACGGCTGGCCGCGGTGTCTCGGCCCGGATGGACAGTGGCGGCCGCGGCCGTGCTCAGCGCGCTTGCGGCTGTCCTGATCAATCACTATCTGTTTCCGTATCTGTCGATCAACAACGACGAGGCCCTCTACCGGCTGCAGGCCCAGACACTGGCGGGCGGCCATCTGTTTCCGTCGGCGTCGACGCCGGCGCAGTCCTACGCACCGTGGCTGGCGGCGGTCGTCGACGGCCACTACGTCCTGAAGTACACCCCGGTGGTTGCCGGGCTGTTCGCGTTGAGCCTCGTGCTCACCGGCGGGACCGTCGCGGGACTCGCCATTGTCGCCGCCGCCGCGGTTGTGGCGACCTACCACGCCGGAATCGAGTTGCTGGGCGATCGGCGGGCCGCCGCGGTCGCAGCCTGGCTGCTGGCACTGTCGCCGCTGGTCATTCTGCACAGCGCGATGATGTTGTCCTATCTGCCGGTCCTTGTGCTGTATGAGTGCGTGCTTGTCGGGTTGCTGCGAGGGCTGCGAACCGGTCGTGGGGCGCCGCTTGTCGCGGCAGGGCTGGCGCTGGGGTTGGCGATGGCGGTGCGCCCGTACGACACGGCCCTGGTGCTCGGCCCGCTTGCGGTGTGGGCTGTGCACCAGGGCGCCCGCGGACAGTGGTGGTGGCTGCTGCGTTGGGTCGGGGTAGGGCTGATCGTCCCGGTCGCCGCGTTGCTCAGCTACAACGCGGCGGCAACGGGCAGTCCGTTCACACTGCCGTTTGCGCTGCTTGAGCCCGACGACAAGCTGGGCTTCGGGGATCGCCGCCTGTTTCCCACCGATCCTGCGCACCGCTTCGGGCCGGTTGAAGGGCTCGTCTCCATCGGTGACCATCTCTGGTTTCTCGGTATCTGGGCGTGCGGTGGCGTGTTCCTGGCAGCACTGTCGGTCGCGGCGGTCGTCCGCCGTCGACTGTCCGGGCCGGCCCTCGCGGTCGGGGTCGGGGCAGTTCTGTTGATTCTTGGGTACATCGTGTTCTGGGGAGCCTGGAACGCGGCCGAACTGTGGGGTGGCATCCGCTATGTCGGTCCTTTCTACCTCATGCCCGTACTCATCCCACTGGTCTTTTTCGGAGCTCGGGGGCTCGTCGACCTCGCCGTCGCGCGGCCATGGGCAGGCGGGCTCACCGCTGCTGCCTGTCTGGGGCTGAGTACCGTTGTGCTCGTCTTCGCGGTGGGGGCCAACGTGTCCTTCACCCGACGTGATCGCAATTTGACAAACATGATCACAGCTCAACCCGGGCGAGTACTGGTCATCGTGTCGGCCGACCCGGCGTTCCTCATGCACCCCACGTCGGTGGTGGCCAACTCGCCCGCGATGGACGGCCGGGTGTTGTATGCGGTATCACGAGGCCGCGCCGACTTCACCGTTCTCGCCGATCATCCGGATCGATCACCGTACCTGCTTCGGTTGCCCGACGGATACAACCGGACACTTGAGTCACCGTCGGCTGCGCGGTTGGAACGGCTGCGGGTCGTCGACGGGCTGAGCATCGGTGTCGATGTGCGTGCATCGGTTCCGGCCGGGGCTCGCGCGGCCCGGTTGGAGGTGATCTCTGACGGACGTCGAGCGTCCTACTCACTGGACCCGGCCGGGCCGGTGACCGCTACGCTCACCATCAGCCCCGACAGGGTGGACGTGGCCGGCATCGGTTCCGCTTCCACGATCAGTGCTGTACCTGCGGCGGGTGTACCTACGGCAGGCGTGTTGGCGAAAATGGATCATTCGGTGATATTGGCGTTGTTCTACACGCCGGCGTCTGGTGGCGGTGAGCGGTTTCTCGACCGCCAGGATCTCCCGGTCCGCGTCGATGCCGGGACCGGCGTCAGCGTTGTCGCCCCGGACGGCCAGGTTGGGGCGGTGGGTTCGGGGCTCGCGCCAGCCATCCGGCTGAGCGTTGGTTGACCCCTGATGTCCAGCGGGCCACAAGGCGTGCGGTGATCGTCAGATCGCGCGCCCGGAGGCCGCAGTCCCCAGCGGGCCAAAGGGCGTGCAATGATCGTCAGATCGCGCGCCCGGAGGCCGCAGTCCCCGGAGCATTCGTGGGAAAGAGACTCACGGGACATGGTCGGGGAGTCGGCTCGTACCCTGGTGTGTCGCTCCCGGGTGCATGTCGATCAGCGTCCCGAGGAGTTCCCAATCGCAGCCTGACCCGCATCGCAGCCTGACCCATATCGCCTGACCCGTATCGCCGCCTGACGTATCAGGCTGCCCGACTCATAAGGTTGACCGCATGGCGCAGTACGTCTTCCAGATGCGCAAGGTGCGCAAAGCCCACGGTGAAAAGGTCGTCCTCGACGATGTCACCCTGTCGTTCCTGCCTGGCGCGAAGATCGGTGTCGTCGGTCCCAACGGCTCGGGCAAGTCGTCGCTGCTGAAGATCATGGCCGGTCTTGACCAGCCCAGCAACGGAGACGCGACGTTGAGCCCCGGTTTCACCGTCGGCATGCTCGCGCAGGAACCGCGGCTGGACGAGGACAAGGACGTTCGCGGCAACGTGGAGGACGGGGTCCGGGAGATCCGTGGGGTCCTCGCGCGGTACGAGGAGATCAACGAGAAGATGGCCGCACCCGACGCGGACTTCGACGTGCTCCTGGCCGAGCAGGCGGCACTCATCGACAAGATCGAGACGGTGAACGCCTGGGAGCTCGACAGCCAACTCGATCAGGCGATGGACGCGTTGCGGCTGCCGCCGGGTGATGCCGAGGTGACCAGGCTCTCCGGTGGGGAGCGCCGGCGTGTCGCTCTGTGCAAGCTCCTCCTGGAGGCTCCTGACCTGCTGCTGCTGGACGAGCCCACCAACCACCTGGACGCGGAGAGCGTCGCCTGGCTGGAGCAGCACCTGGCGCGCTATGCCGGAGCGGTACTCGCGGTCACCCACGACCGCTACTTCCTCGACAACGTCGCCGGCTGGATCCTCGAGCTCGACCGCGGTCACGCCTACCCCTACGAGGGCAACTACACGACGTACCTGGAGACGAAGGCCGCCCGCCTCAAGGTCGAAGGTGGCAAGGACGCAAAGCGCAAGCGCGTCCTCGCGCAGGAGCTGGAGTGGGTGCGTTCGAACCCGAAGGCCCGCCAGGCCAAGAGCAAGGCCCGCCTCGCCCGCTATGAGGAACTGGCCGCGGAGGCGGACAAGGCGCGTCCCCGCGACTTCGAGGAGATCCAGATCCCACCGGGTCCGCGGCTGGGTAGCGTCGTGATCGAGGCGAAGAAACTCCGTAAGGGTTTCGGCGACCGGGTCCTCATCGACGACCTGTCGTTCTCCCTGCCACGCGGCGGCATCGTCGGCGTGATCGGCCCGAACGGTGTCGGGAAAACCACCTTGTTCACCATGCTGACCGGTGCAGCGGCACCTGACGCCGGCGAGCTGGCCATCGGTGAGACGGTTGACATCGCCTATGTCGACCAGAGCCGCGCGGGCCTCGACCCGAAGAAGAACGTGTGGGAGATCGTCTCCGACGGGCTCGACCACATCATCGTGGGCAAAGTCGATCTGCCGAGCCGGGCGTACGTGTCGGCGTTCGGCTTCAAGGGGCCGGATCAGCAGAAGCCGGTCGGAGTCCTGTCCGGCGGTGAGCGTAACCGGCTGAACCTCGCCCTGACCCTCAAGCGGGGTGGCAACCTCCTGCTGCTGGACGAACCCACCAACGACCTTGACGTTGAGACGCTGCGGTCGCTGGAGGACGCGCTGGGAGAGTTCCCGGGATGCGCGGTTGTGATCTCCCACGACCGGTGGTTCCTGGACCGTGTCACCACCCACACTCTCGCCTGGGAGGGTACGGAGGCCGACCCGGCGCGCTGGTTCTGGTTCGAGGGGAACTTCGCGGACTACGAGGCCAACAAGATCGAACGCCTTGGCGTCGAGGCAGCGCGTCCGCACCGGGTGACCTACCGCAAGCTCACCCGCGAATAGGACTCGACCGTGGGGGAGCGTCATGGCTGCGCTGAACCGTTATGAGCTGGTCGTTCTCAGGCAGGGACGCCCGCATCCGGCGTCCGGTGAGGATGGAGGGTACGACCGGCGGCATGCCGAGCACCTGAAGTATCTGGAGTCGCTGCGGGCTACGGGGTCGCTTGTGCTGTATGGCGGGTCGGACGAACCTGACACGCAGCTGCAGGCGGTGCTGCTGTTCCAGACCGGGTCGCTGGACGAGGCCCGTGCCACTGCCGAGGCGGATCCGCTGGTCCGGGCGGGCTATCTGATGATCGAGGTCATCCCGTTCGTCTCGGGCTTTCGCGCCCCGCACCGGTCCGGCTGAACGGCCCGGCCATTCAGCCGGACCGCCGGCTCATTCGGGGTGGTTGACCAGTGAGTTGGCCGCCATCGTCAGGTAGTCCCACAGCGGCTGCGCATGCTCGGGGGGCAGGTTCAGCTCGTCGACGGCGGCACGCATGCGGATGAGCCAGGCGTCCCGCTGAGCCGGGCCGATCACGAACGGTGCGTGACGCAGCCGCAGTCGGGGGTGACCGCGCTGCTCGCTGTAGGTTGAGGGCCCGCCCCAGTACTGGACGAGGAACATCTGCAGCCGCTCCTGGGCGGCGGAGAGGTCTTCCTCCGGGTAGAGCGGCCGCAGCAACGGGTCTTCGGCGACCCCTGCGTAGAAGTGGGCCACCAGCCGGTGAAACGTCTCCTCGCCGCCGACCGCGTCGTAGAAGGTATCGGTCGGGCGGGCCATCGCCGGTCGCTGAGTCACACCGACCATTCTGCGCGACGGATCGCGGACCGTCGGGGTGATCCGGGGAACGGCACCTGTTCGGGTCATCGCGGCGCGAGCCATGCGGTGGTGTCCGGGGGAAGGGTCAGCGTGACCCCGTCATAGCCGACCGGGCCGCTGGCCAGGATGAGGCGGCCGGGCAGCGCACATGTCGTGTCCCGCTCGGCGGTCGACATCACGCAGGTCAGACCGGCCTGGTCTGGTGCGCCTGGGACCCCTGGGCGGTCGAACGCGAGGCATCCGGGTGCCAGGTCGTCCCGCCAGCGCAACGCTCCGCCTCCGAGGCAGGCAAGCGCGCGGCGCAGCGCCAGCGCGCCACGGGTCAGCACCAGCGTCGACATCGGGTCGGACGCCTGCGCTTGGGCGGTCAGGTCGGCCCAGACATCGGGCTGCGGCAGCCAGGGCGTCACGCCGGCGGCGCTGAACCCGAACGGCTGGGCGTGTTCCGACCACGGCAGTGGCACCCGGGCGCCGTCCCGGCCGGGCCGACTCCGGCCGGACCGCTCCCAAACGGGATCCTGGCGGGCTTCGGGCGGCACGTCCACCTCAGGCAGGCCGAGCTCGTCGCCCTGGTAGAGGAACACCGGCCCGGGCAGGGCGAGCAGGGTGAGCAGCGCCGCACGGGCTCGGCGCAGGCCGATCGCGCCGTCGCCGTAGCGGCTGGCCGGCCGGATCACGTCATGGTTGGACAGCACCCAGGTCGCGGGGGCGCCCACCTCCGCGGTCGCGGCCAGATCCTCGGTGATCGCACTACGCCAGGCCGCGGCCGACCACGGGGCGGCCAGCAGCGAGAACGCGAACGTCAGGTGCAGCTCGTCGGGCCGGACGTAGCGGGCCAGCCGTCGCGGGTCGGCCACCCAGGTCTCCCCGACCAGTGCCCGCGCCGTACCGTCGCGGCGGTCGTAGTCCTCGACGATCGCCCGCCAGCGCTGGTAGATCTCGTGGACGCCGTCCTGGTCCCAGGCGTGGGGCTCGGCCCGCTCCCGGAAGAAGGTGATCGTCTCGCCCGGCGCTGGTGGGTTGTCCGGCAGCAGGTCGTTCTTGACCAGGCCGTGGGTGACGTCGATGCGGAAGCCGTCGACGCCGCGGTCGAGCCAGAAACGGACGGTGGTGTCATGGTCGGCACGCACCTGGGGGTGCCGCCAGTTCCAGTCGGGCTGTTGCGGTGCGAACAGGTGCAGGTACCACTGGCCGTCAGCCACCTGGGTCCAGGCAGGTCCACCGAACACCGACACCCAGTTGTTCGGTGGCTGCGCCGCATTCTCGCCGCGTCCGTCCCGAAAGATGTAGAGGTCACGCTCGGGGGCACCTGCGCCGGCGGCGAGCGCCGCGCGAAAGGCTGGGTGGACGTCGCTGGAGTGGTTCGGGACGAGGTCGACGAGCACCTTCAGGCCATGACGGTGTGCGTCGGTCAGGAGCGCGTCGAAGGTGGCCAGATCACCGAACAACGGGTCGACGTCGCGGTGGTCGGCCACGTCATAGCCGTGATCGGCCATGGGTGACCGGTAGAATGGTGTGATCCAGATTCCGTCCACGCCCAGATCGCGCAGATAGGGCAGGCGGGTGGTGATGCCTGCGAGATCCCCGATCCCGTCGCCGTCGGAGTCGGCGAAGCTGCGGATGTAGACCTCGTACAGGACGGCGTCGAGCCACCAAAGGTGCATGGTTCCATCCAAGTCCCGATCCCTGTCGTCAGGCGTGATATCCGCTAACCGAACTAGACTTCGTCGCGTGGAGGTGGTGACTATACGTTATCGTGCGATTTCGCAAAGCGTGTGTGGCTCGTTGGCTCGGATCCGTCGTGTCCTGGATGGGCGGCGCCGACGTCGCGGGCACGTCCTTCGTCCCCGCAAGCGTGTCGCGCAACGGACGGCGCTCGAGCAGCTCGGATTCCTGTCCGACGCGGGTCTGGCGCTGTCCGGTTCCCTCGTCCCGCAGCGGATCGTCGACATGATCGCATCGCTGGCCGTACCACGGCTCGGTGACGGGGCCATGGTCTTTCTCCGCGACGGCGACGAGATAGGCATCGGCGCGATCGTGCACCGCAACGGCCGGGTCGCGGAGGTCCTGCGCGGCGCCGTCGCCACCGAGCAGCCCAGCCTGGACAACGACTACGCGCCCGGCCTGGTGCTGCGTACCGGACAGACCTGGTACACCCCCTACCTGACCGACGACCTTGCGGCGCGGCTGCCGATCCGGGCTGGGGCCGACAGCCTGTACCACCAGCTCCTGAAGGGACCGTCGATCACCGTGCCGATGCCGGGCCGCGGTCGGGTACTCGGTGCGGTCATGCTCATCCGCGAGTCGGGCACGTACACACCCGTCGAGATCAGCCTCGCCGAGCACCTGGCTCGTCGGGGGGCAGTCGCCCTTGACAACGCCCAGCGCTACAGCGCCGAGCAGGAGTGCGCGCTCACCCTGCAGCGTTCGCTGTTGCCGGCGGACCCGCCGGCCCTGCGTGGGGTGGAGATCGCGGTGGAATACCGTCCCGGCACGGCCGGGACCGAGGTCGGCGGCGACTTCTACGATGTGATCCCGCTATCGGATGGTCGGGTGGGGATCGCGATCGGTGACGTCATGGGACGAGGTCTGCAGGCGGCCGCGGTGATGGGCCAGCTTCGGGCGGCGCTGCGGGCGTATGCCCTGGAGGACTGGGCGCCGGCCGAGCTGCTGTCCCGGCTCGACCGGGTTGTCGACGCCCTTCCCGGGCTGCACCTGGCTACCTGCATGTATGTCGTCTACGACCCCAGGACCCGCCGGGCGACCGTGTCGAACGCCGGTCATCTGCCGCCGTTGCTGGTCATGCCCGACGAGGAGCCGGACTACCTGGTGCTCGATCCGGGCCTGCCACTGGGAGTCGGTGATATCGAAGTGTTCTCGGAGACTTCGCTGGAGCTCCCACCAGGCTCCGGAATCGTTCTTTACACCGACGGCCTGGTCGAGTCCCGACGGCACCCGCTCCAGGACGGCATGGACCGGCTGCGTCGCGGTCTCGCCAGCGCGACGGACGACGTGGTGCCAGCAGGTCCGGCAGGTCCGGCAGGTCCGGCGGTGTCGCAGCCTGTCCCGGCCCGGGTGCTGCTGCGGCGCTGCCTGACCGCTTCCGGGCTGGCCGTGCAGACCGACGACGACACCGCCCTGCTGGTGATGACCACCTGACCCTTCCGGCTGGCGCCGGTGAATCGTGGGCAGGCGGACCACAGGCGGGTGGGCGACGCCTCCGGGGTCAGGCGGATGCGGCTTCGTCACCGTCCGAGCTGAGATAGCGCGACCAGCGCGGGTCCATCCGCCGGCTGCCCAGAATGCGCCAAGCGGCTCCGCTCGGCGCTCTGGGAGCCGTGCGAAGCCGCCAGCCAAGATCGGCTACAGCCCGGTCTGCTTTCAGATGATTGCAGCGGCCGCAGGCCGCCACCACGTTCTCCCATACATGCGCGCCCCCGCGGGAGCGGGGGATGACGTGATCCAGCGACGTCGCCGGCGCACCGCAGTAGACGCAGCGGTGATGGTCGCGCGCCAGCACTCCCTTGCGGGTGAGTGGCACCTGGGATCGGTACGGCACCCGGACGAATCGGGCCAACCGCACCACCACGGGTACCTCGACCGCATATGTCGCCGAGTGGAGAACCCGATCTCCGGCCTCGACCATGACTGCCTTCTCGGTGAGCACGAGCACCAGCGCACGCCTCTGTGAGACCACGCATAACGGTTCATACGTGGCATTGAGAACCAGCGCTTCTGTCACGCGCCGACCTCCTCGCCCTACCGGGTGGCGGCCGTCACAAGCTCGCCACCGGTGACACTGAGACAGTCAACCGCCTTCAGAGCTCGAATGCGAGCGGGTTTGCGATTGTCGTCGGGTAATCGTTGACACACTGTGCAACTTTGCTCACGTCCGAGCCACTTTACGCGCCTGTTCGTTGACTATACGTCATTCCCTGGCACCAACCCATCGCTCCGCGGCTGCGGCCCATCGGTAAGACTGGGCACCGCGTGGTG
>NZ_CAUVXP010000126.1:0-2897 GCF_963555955.1 Protofrankia sp. Cas3 | reverse complement strand
GGTCGCTCTAAGAAGATCGATTGTCTGTGAGGAGCTGAATCCGGCCGTGGCCGTCTCCGTGTCCGTGTTCGCCCAGCCGTTCGGGTCGTTACTGGGCCAGGCAGTCGAGGCGTCGAGCTCGCCCGCAGCCGCCGTGCCGACCCCGAGCCAGACCCCGAGCCCGACCGACCTCCCGATCACTCCCAGTCTCGACCAGATCATTGGTGCGGTCCAGAACGCATGTGGCCAAAAGCCCGGCGTCCTGTGCCGGACGGTTTTCGATCTGACCCACAGTGAGTACCTCGCCGGCGGTGCCAATGTCTTTCTCGGGACACCGCTGAAAATTTTACTGATCTTGATGATCGCCTTTCTCGTCCGGACGATGCTGCACCGCTTCATCATCCGGACCACCCGGCGGGCCGCCAACGGTGGGCCCAGCGGGCTGTTCCGGTCCGGGCGCGCGATCCTTCTCGGTGCCTTCGGTGATCCGACCGTCCTGCTGGAACGACGCCGCCAGCGCGCCGAGACGGTCGGGTCCCTGTTGCGCAGTATCACCTCGGTGATGGTGTTCGGGATCGCGTTCGTGACCGTTCTCGGCGAACTGGCCATCAACCTCGCACCCATCGTCGCCAGCGCCGGAGTGGTAGGCGTGGCCGTCGGCTTCGGCGCGCAGAATCTCGTCCGGGACTTCCTGTCCGGCGTCTTCATGCTCCTTGAGGACCAGTACGGTGTGGGCGACGTCATCGATGTCGGACCGGTCAGCGGGAGCGTCGAGGCGGTCAGCCTACGAGTCACGCGACTGCGGGACATCGAGGGTACGGTCTGGTATGTCCGCAACGGCGAGATCGCGCGGGTGGGGAACAAGGGTCAGCAATGGGCACGCATGGTGCTCGACGTCCCGCTGGACTACGACACCGACGTGGCCAGGGCCAAGCGGATTCTCAAGACGACCGCGGACAAGCTCTGGGCGGAGCCGGCGTTCGCCTCCCTGATCATCGCCGAACCCGAAGTATGGGGGATGGAATCGATGACCGCGGACGGTTACGCGTTGCGGGTGGTCGCCAAGACCCAGCCGCTCAAGCAGTGGGATGTCGCACGGGCACTGCGCGAGCGCGTCCGGGCGGCGCTGGACGTCGAGGGGATCGAGCTCGGCAGCGTCCAGCGCAGCGAGGTTGTCATGATCGACGATGGTGATGATGACGCGACACTGCGGGATCGCGATGACGAGGAGGATCCCGCCGGCCCGGGTTCCACCAGCGTGATCGACAGTGGCCCGCTCCCCGAGCTCGACGGACCCGCTCGGTCGCCGGTGGGTCGATCCACCGGCCCGGCGTCGGTAACCCACTAGCCCACGAGCCTGCTAGCCCACGAGCCTGCTAGCCCACGAGCCTGCTAGCCCACGAGCCCGCTAACTGAACGGTGCATAAGGATCTCGGTAGGCGATGCTGAGATGCCGTCCGGAGGGTTCGTGGAGCCTGACTCGGAGGGCAGACTGTGGGGTGTGCGCGTACTGGTGGTTGATGATGAGCCGGCGGTCCGGGAGTCTCTGGAGCGGTCGCTGCGGTTCGAAGGCTACGAGGTCAGCTCAGCCCGCGACGGTGCCGAGGCGCTGGACGCGGTTACTCGTGACCGCCCGGACATCGTCGTGCTGGACGTGATGATGCCCCGGGTGGACGGCCTGGAAACGTGTCGCCGGCTCCGTGGCCGTGGCGATGACCTGCCGGTACTGATGCTCACTGCCCGTGATGGTCTGGCTGACCGGGTCAGCGGCCTGGACGTGGGGGCTGATGACTATCTGGTCAAACCGTTCGCACTCGAGGAACTGTTCGCCCGGCTGCGTGCGCTGACCCGCCGGGCATCGCTGTCCGCCCGGGCCGCGGCCTCGGCTGGCGCGGTCGCCGCGGGAGCCGACCTGTCGACGGTCCTGCCCGGCGTGCCCCCGGCGCTGCTCTTCGCGGACGTCCGTCTCGATCCGGGCAGCCGGCAGGTGACCCGTGCGGAGCGGGAACTGACGCTCACCAAGACCGAGTTCGATCTGCTGGAGCTGTTTCTCGTCCACCAGCGTCAGGTCCTGTCCCGTTCCACGATCATGGAGAGGGTCTGGGGGTACGACTTCGGACCGTCGTCGAACTCGCTCGAGGTGTTCGTCAGCTACCTGCGCCGCAAACTGGAGGCCGGCGGCGAGCCGCGCTTGCTGCACACGATTCGCGGGGTGGGTTATGTCCTGCGGGACGCGGCATCGTGACCAGCCCGACCGCGGCCTGTGTGATCGTCGAAGGCGGTGTGGACGGGTCGGACCACATATCGGAGCACGGGCGGGTGCAGGTCCCGTTATGAGAGCCCCCGGATGAGCGCGCGGCCCCGCCATCACCGTTTGTCACTCGCTCATCTGTCGCTGCGTAACCGGATGGCGCTGCTCATCGGCCTCGCGGTGACCGCGGCGGTGGCCGTCGTGGCGGGCGTGGCACTCGGCGCGACCAGCATCGTGCTCGGCCGGTCCATCGACCAGCAGCTGATAGAACAGGCCCACGCGGCGACTCACTCGTTCATACCGGTGGGAGGGCCGGGCGAAGAGCAGCTCCGGTTCAACAGCTTCGGCCTGCTCGCGCAGGCTGTATCCGCCGACGGCATCGCGATTCCGCTGTCCGTCCAGGCGGCCAGACTGCCGGCGGACGCCACCGACGTCGCGGTGGCCCGGCGGCCGGCCAGCCATCAACTGCGCACTGTCACGATTGATGGCGGCCGGTATCGAATGGCGACCGTCCCCATGTACTTTCCCGGCGTCGGTCCGGCTGCGCTGCAGTTGGCCCGGGACATGTCCGACGTCGACCAGACACTGCGCGACCTCGGCCTGATCCTGCTCGGCGTGGGGGTGGCGGGGGTAGCCGGGTCGGTGCTGCTCGGCCTGCTGATCGCGC
>NZ_CAUVXP010000125.1:0-17089 GCF_963555955.1 Protofrankia sp. Cas3 | reverse complement strand
AGTGGGCGGGTTCAAACGGTCGTAGCGACGCTCCGATAGGATGGTCTCGGTAGCGTCGACAGACTGGACGGTGGATGGTCCCAGCTGGCTTTGCCAGGTACTTCTGGATCTGGTCATGATCTTGCGGTCGGGCTTGGCCTCGGTACCCGTGGCGAGGGGCGTCGAACCCGTCAGGGGAAGGACGAGCAGTCCATGAACCTCAATGCCCAGTTCGACGACCATCGGTGGATGACGCGCGCCATCGAGCTCGCCCATCGCTGCCCACCCGCGACCGGTGCCTACTCCGTGGGAGCTGTCATCGTCGAGGAGAACGGCGAGGAGATCTCCTGCGGATTCTCCCGGGAGGTCGACGACGCGGTGCATGCCGAGGAGTCCGCGCTTGCGAAGATCTCCCCGGCTGATTCCCGGCTCGTCACCGCGACGATCTACAGCACGCTTGAGCCCTGTTCCCAGCGCACGTCCCGGCCGCGCACCTGTACCCAGCTCATCCTGGCGGCGAAGATCCCCCGAGTGGTCATCGCCTGGCGGGAACCCAGTTTGTTCGTCGCTGACTGCCAGGGCCACGAACTGCTCACCGCGGCCGGCGTCACCGTGGTGGAAATGCCCGCATTCGGCGAGCTGGCCCGTGCCGTGAACGCCCACCTGGCGGTGTGACCGCTTCGCCGGCGTTGATTATCCACTTGGGTGCTCCCGCCAGTGGGAGGTGATCGGCAGCCTGCGGTCGCGACCGAACGCCTTCGAGGTCACCTTCGGCCCCGGCGGGTTCTGCCGGCGCTTGTACTCGGCCAGGTCCACCAGTCGGATCACCCGCTCCACGGTCTCGGGGCTGTGCCCAGCTGTGATCAGTTCGGTCCGTCCCTGGTCACGCTCGACGTAGTCGTCGAGGACGGCGTCCAGGGTGGTGTAGTCCGGCAGCCGGTCCGAGTCGAGTTGGCCGGGAGCGAGCTCGGCGGACGGGGGCTTGACGATGATCTCTTCCGGGATGGGTGGGGTTTCCCCCCGGCGGTCGGCGTGCGCGTTGCGCCAGCGCGCGAGCTCCCAGACCAGGGTCTTGGGCACATCCTTGATCGGGGCGAAGCCGCCCGCGCTGTCGCCGTAGAGGGTGGAGAATCCGGTCGCGAGCTCGCTTTTGTTGCCGGTGGTGAGAACCAGATGACCATGGGCGTTCGACAGGGCCATCAGCAGCGTGCCGCGGACCCGGGCCTGCAGATTCTCCGCGGCCAGACCGGCGAGTCCGCCGGCGGCGGCGAGCGCGTCGTGGAAGGCGTCCACCACCGGCTGGATCGGGGTCACGGTGTGGGTGACACCGGTCCGCCGGGCAAGGTCAGCCGCGTCGTCCACCGAGCCGGTCGAGGAGTGCACCGATGGCATGGCGACGGTGTGCACGCGCTCGGCGCCGAGGGCGTCCACGGCGATCGTGGCGACCAGCGCCGAGTCGATGCCGCCGGACAGCCCGAGCACGACCGAGGTGAACCCGTTCTTGCCGACGTAGTCCCGGGTGCCGGTGACCAGCGCGTGGTACAGCTCGGCGGCGGAGTCCAGCCGTTGCGCCACGGCCGGCGCCTGCGCGTCGAACGCCACGACGGGTTCGCCCGTCAGCACCATGCGGGTCACCGTCATCGCGGTGCCGTCGCCCGCGTCCACCGCCGTTCCGGTCTCGACCGCTGTCCCGGTGCCGACCGCTGTCCCGGTGCCGACCGCCGTCCCCGCCACGACGGCCGGACCCACGGATGCAGCGGTTCGGGCTGCTGGTAGGTCCAGGTCGACGGTCAGCAGCGTCTCGGTGAACTGTTCGGCGCGGGCCAGGAGCCGGCCGGCCGCGTCGACCACGAGCGAGCCGCCGTCGAAGACGAGCTCGTCCTGGCCGCCAACCAGGTTGGCGTACGCGAGCGCGGCGCCCGCCTCGCGTGCTCGCCGGGCTGCCAGCTCGTCCCGTTGGAACGCCTTCCCGCGCTCATAGGGCGACCCGTTGATGCACACCAGCAGGCCCACCTCGGCGGCGCGTGCGACCGCGACCGGTCCACCGTCCTGCCAGAGGTCCTCGCAGATGGTGAGTGCGACATCCACGCCGTGCAGGCGGAAGACCGGGAAGTCGTGGCCGGGGACGAAATAGCGGAACTCGTCGAACACGCCGTAGTTCGGCAGATGGTGCTTGGCGTAGCGGGCCACGACCTCGCCGCGCCACAGCACCGCGGCCGCGTTCTGCGGCTCGCCCGCGGGACGACCCAGCCGTGGCGTGGGCGCACGGGAGGTATCGAGGTACCCGACGATCACGGCCAGCTCCCCGGTACCCTCGTCGGCCAGGCGCCGGGCAAGATGATCGACGGCGTTGCGGGACGCCTGCGCGAACGAACGGCGCAGGACGAGATCCTCCGCGGGGTATCCGGTGAGGGTCATCTCGGGGAACGCCACCAGGTGGGCGCCGCGGTGCGCAGCGCGCTTCGCCCATCCGCTGACCAGGTCCGCATTGGCTTCAAGATCTCCTACTACGGTGTTGACCTGGGCAAGCGCGACACGCAACTGGGCCATGGGTGGAGCTTAGGGCCTGTCCGGTGGATGTTTACCCTCATGCGTCGTGGTCCGCACCTGCCTGGTCGTAACGTCTGGTTACGAGTTTGGTTGCGGAAGCACTACGTTGCAGCGTGTCGGCCGGCGGGTAGCTATGGTCGGCCGTAGCACACCTCGCCCGCCCGCGACGGCGAGCCCGACCCTCAGCGCGGAGGCGATCATGGACAAGCAACAGGAATTCGTCCTGCGTACGATGGAGGAACGAGACATCCGGTTTGTCCGGCTGTGGTTCACCGACGTGCTCGGGGTGCTGAAGTCCGTCGAGATCGCGCCGGCGGAGCTTGAGGGGGCGTTGGCCGAGGGTATCGGCTTTGACGGTTCCTCGATCGAGGGTTTCGCCCGGGTGCACGAGGCAGACATGCTCGCCAGACCTGATCCGTCAACATTCCAGGTCCTGCCCTGGCGTGGCGACAGCCCGGTCACCGCCCGGATGTTCTGCAACCTCGTCATGCCCGACGGCATGCCGTCCCCGGCGGATTCACGCTGGGTCCTGCGTCGTACGCTGGCCAATGCCGCGGACGCCGGTTTCACCTTCTACACCCATCCTGAAATAGAGTTCTTCCTGCTGCGGCAACCGCCGACGCGGGGTGCCCCGGTACCGCCGCCGGTCGACGAATCCGGGTACTTCGACCTCACCCCGAACGATGTCAGCCATGAATTCCGACAGCAGGTCATCGGGGTTCTGGAACGCCTGGGGATATCGGTCGAGTTCAGTCACCACGAGGTTGCGCCCGGACAGCAGGAAATCGACCTGCGGTATGCGGACGCGCTCACCATCGCCGACAATATCATGACTTTTCGCCAGGTGGTGAAGGAGGTCGCTCTCCGCCAGGGCGTTTACGCGACCTTCATGCCGAAGCCCTACAGCGATCAGGCCGGGTCCGGTATGCACACCCATCTCAGCCTTTTCGAAGGTGATCGGAACGCGTTCCACGACCCGACCGACGCCTACCATCTCTCCAAGGTCGCGCAGGCGTTCATTGCCGGTCTCCTCGTCCACGCCGCCGAGATCACCGCGGTCACCAACCAGTGGGTGAACTCCTACAAGCGGATCGTCGGCGACCAGCGTGCCGGTGAGGTGCTGGAGGCACCCGCCTATGTCTGCTGGGGGCACAACAACCGGTCCGCACTCGTCCGGGTGCCGTTGTACAAGCCGAACAAGCCGAACACGACCCGCATCGAGTTTCGCTCGCCGGACAGCGCATGCAACCCCTACCTCGCCTTCGCGCTGATTCTTGCGGCCGGTCTGCGCGGCATTCAGGAGGGTTACGAGCTCCCGCCGCCGGCAGCCGACGACGTGTGGACGCTCAGCGAGTCGCAGCGCCACGAGCGGGGCATCACGGCACTGCCCGGTTCGCTGGCGGAGGCGATCGTCATCATGGAGCGATCCGCACTGGTTCGCGAGACGCTCGGCGACGACCTTTTCGATTTCTTCCTGCGGAACAAACGTGCCGAATGGGCCGAGTACCGCCGCCAGGTCACGCCTTTCGAGATTGACCGGTACCTGCCGATACTGTGAGCAATCGGCATGATGGCCAGGGGTATTTTCAGGAGGATGGGATACGTGCGCGGGACCGATGAGTCCGGGTTCATCCATCCGCGGGGTAGCTCCGTACAGGCACAGCTGGCCCGAATGGGTTTCAGCAACGTCGACAGGTCGGCCGCCGGCCTGGCGCGGCTCGGGCTGCTCACCGGAACCGACGGGCTCACCGGAACCGACGGGCTCACCGGAACCGACGGGCTCGCCGGTGACGGGGTCGGGCTGCCGTCCGGCTCCGTCGATTCCCCAGGTGCCGACCTCTCCGGTAACGCCGTCCTGGTGGAGCTTTCGCGGGCCGCCGATCCCGACCTCGCACTCGCGGCGATCGAACGGATCGTGGACAGGGCGCCGCCCGAGGTCGGCGCTGAGTTGCTTACCGTGCTGGCCCGGCAGCCAGGACTGCGTCGCCGGCTCGTCGCGGTGCTCGGCGTCAGTGCCGCCCTCGGCGATCACCTGGTTCGTCATCCCACCGACTGGCGGGTGATCGCTGATGACGGTGTGATGCGGGCCGCACCGGAGCACCGCGTCACCCGTGAGCGCTTGCTGCGCGCTGTCGGGGCGGATCCGGACGCGACCTGGCCGCGAGCGGCCGGTGACGGCACCGATGTTCTCAACGCGCTGCGCGTGGCCTATCGCCGGGCACTGTTCGTCCTCGCGGCCCGTGATCTTACCGGTGCGGTGCCTTTCGACGATGCCACCGCGGAGCTTGCCGACCTCGCGGGAGCCGCTCTTGACGCCGCCCTCGCCGTGGCCCGGTCGGCGCTGTGGCCGGCGACTGCCCCGGTTCGGCTGGCTGTTGTCGGTATGGGCAAGTGCGGCGGCCGGGAACTGAACTATGTCAGCGACGTCGATGTCCTGTTCGTGGTGGAGCCGGGACAACGTGGCGGCAGTACTGACGGTATCCGCGGCGACGAGGTTGGCGGGTTGGAGGCGGCGACCCGTCTCGCGGAGGGGATGGTCCGTGCCTGCGGGGCGGTCACCGGCGAGGGTGCGTTGTTCCAGGTCGACGTGGGACTGCGGCCTGAAGGCCGGGACGGCCCACTTGTCCGTACCCTGGCCAGCCACGACGCCTACTACCGGCGATGGGCGAGAACCTGGGAGTTTCAGGCTCTGCTCAAGGCGCGCCCGGTCGCGGGCGACCGTGACGTGGGGGAGCGGTTCTGCGCCGCGGTCGGACCGCTGGTCTGGTCGGCGGCGTCGCGGCCGGGGTTCGTTAGTGATGTCCAGACGATGCGGCGGCGGGTGGAGCGGTCGTTGCCGCCCGGGGACGCCGACCGTAACCTCAAACTCGGCCCGGGCGGACTGCGCGACGTCGAGTTCGCCGTCCAGCTGCTCCAGCTTGTCCACGGCCGGACCGACCCGAAGCTGCGGACGGCCTCGACCCTGTCCGCACTGGACGCGCTCGCCCGCGGTGGCTATGTCGCCCGCCGGGACGCGGCCGGTCTGGCCGACGCGTACCGCTTCCTGCGGGGTACCGAGCACCGCCTGCAGCTGCAACGGCTCCGCCGGGTACACACCCTGCCCCGCGACCCTGGCGAACTGCGCAGGCTCGCCCGGTCTCTGGGTCTCACCTCCGCCGCGGAGATCGTGGCCGAGCATGCCCGGGTCGCCCGGTTCGTGCGGCGGCTCCACGAGCGGCTCTTCTACCAGCCGTTGCTGGAGGCGGTGGCGCGGTTGTCCGTCGAGGAGGTTCGCCTGACCCCGGCGGAGGCTCGGGACCGGCTTGCCGCGCTGGGCTTCGCCGACACCGCACGTGCGCTGCGCCATATCGAAGCGCTGACCAACGGTGTCAGCCGGACCGCCACCATCCAACGCCGTCTGCTCCCGGCGATGCTGCACTGGTTCGCCGATGCGGCCGACCCCGACGCCGGCCTGCTCGCCTATCGTCAGGTCAGCGAGGCGCTGGGACGTACTCCCTGGTACCTGCGGCTGCTGCGGGACGAGAGCGGCGCGGCCGAACGGTTGTGCCGCGTGCTGGCCACGAGTCGCTACGTTGCGGACCTGATGCAGCGTGCGCCGGAGTCGGTGCGGCTGTTGCGGACCATCGACGATCTGCGTCCCCGCACCCGGGAGCAGCTGGTCCAGGCGATGATCGCGATCGCTCGCCGCAATCCTTGCGGGGAGCAGGCGGTCGGGCGGGCACGGGCGGTGCGTCGGGTTGAGCTCATCCGCGTCGCCTGCGGCGACGTGCTCGGACTGCTGGACGTCGCCGCGGTCGGCCGGGCCCTGTCCGACGCTGCGGCCGCGACGATCGAGGCAGCCCTGTACGTGGCGGAACGTCGCTTCGAGCAGGAGACCGGTCGGCCGCTGCCGGTGCGGATCGCGGTGATGGCGATGGGTCGTCTTGGCGGGGCGGAGCTGTCCTACGGCAGCGACGCGGATGTCGTGTTCGTCCACGAGCCGATCGACGACCCGGTAACCGACCCGGTAACCGACCCGGGGACCGACCCGGTAACCGACCCGGGGACGGCCGCGGGGACGGCCGTGAAGGCTCGTGTCACGGACAGCGACGCGGCCGACGCCGCCGGGGCGGTCGTGGCCGAACTGCGCCGACTGCTCGCGGTGCCCGCCGGTGACCCACCGTTGATCCTCGACGCGCAGCTCCGCCCGGAAGGCCGTGCGGGTCCGATGACCCGCACGCCGGCCAGCTATGCCGCCTACTTTCGCCGGTGGTCAGCGGGTTGGGAGACCCAGGCGCTGTTGCGGGCGCGGCCGGTTGCCGGTGACGCGGAGCTGGGTGACCGGTTCCGTGCCTGGGTTGATGAGATCCGCTATCCGCCATTCCTGCCACCCGATGCCGTGGCCGAGGTCGTCAGGCTACGCGGCAGAATGGAGACCGAGCGCATCCCGCGGGGTGTCGACCGCGCCCTGCACCTGAAACTCGGGCCTGGTGGTCTCACCGACGTCGAGTGGGTGGTGCAGGTGCTGCAGCTGCGTCACGCCCAGGCACTACCGGTGCTGCGCACGACGTCAACGCTTGCAGGCCTTCGGGCCGCCGCGGCCACCGGCCTGCTCGACCCGGCGCAGGCCGCGATCTTGTCGGACGCCTGGACCATGGCATCCCGGCTCCGTAACGCGATCACACTGACCCGGGGGCGTCCCGGCGACGTGCTGCCACATGCACCGCGGGCGCTGGCCCAGGTCGCGAGGGCGGTCGGCTATCCGGCGGAGCAGGCCGAGGCGCTGCTCGGCGACTACCGGCGGATGGCTGCGGGTGCACGTGCGGTGGCTGAGACGCTCTTCGCCCGCGAAGGGGCGGGCGGGTCGTCCACCGGATAGCGGGCTTCCCCCGCGCAACGCCTTCGGCGTGGCACGGGGTCCCGCGATCCGCGACAATGGTACAGATCAGAATGTTGACACAGATCAGGCCGTGACGGCGGTCTCGGCCGTGTCCTTCTGGCCTGGGATGGCCAGGGTCGGCCTCGTGCCGGCCAGAGCACTGCAGCAGGTGTCGACGATCAGGCCGGTGACCAGGTACGGGTCCATGTTGGCGTTGGGACGACGGTCCTCGATCCAGCCCTTCTTGGCCTTTTCCACCGCCCATGGGATGCGGACCGACGCGCCGCGGTCGGAGGCACCCCAGGAGAAGGTGTCGTATGGCGCGGTCTCGTGCTGACCGGTCAGGCGCTTCTCGATCCCGTCGCCGTAGTTCTTGACGTGCTCCAGCACCCGGGTACCAAGTGCCTCACATGCGGTGACGATGGCGTCCCAGCTCTCCATCGTGGCCTTGGTGGAGAAATTGGTGTGTGCGCCGGCGCCGTTCCAGTCGCCGGGGATGGGCTTCGCCGCGAACGAGACGGTGACGTCGAAGTCCTCGGCCACCCGGTGGAGCAACCAGCGGCCGACCCAGATCTGGTCGCCGATGGCGGGGGGCGGAAGTACCCCGATCTGGAACTCCCACTGGGCCATCATGACCTCGGCGTTGGTGCCCTCGATTGCCAGGCCCGCGTCGAGGCATGCCTGCGTGTGCTTCTCGACGATGGCACGACCGACCATCTTCTCGCCGCCGACACCGCAGTAGTAGGGACCCTGCGGGGCCGGAAAGCCCACCTCCGGCCAGCCGAGCGGCCGGCCGTTCTGGAAAAAGGTGTACTCCTGCTCGATTCCGAACATGGGGGCCTGGTCGGCGTACCTCTCGGCTGCCTGCCGGCAGAAGGCACGGGTGTTGGTCGGGTGTGGGGTGAAGTCGGTCAGCGCGACCTCGCACAACACCAGGACGTTGGCCCCGCCGCGAAGGGGGTCCGGACAGGTGAACACCGGCTGCAGGACGCAGTCCGAGTTGAATCCAGGTGCCTGGTTGGTGCTCGAGCCGTCGAAGCCCCAGATGTCGGGTTCCCTGCCGTCGGCAACGATGCGGGTTTTGCTCCGCATCAGGGGTTCCGGCTTGGTGCCGTCGATCCAGATGTACTCGGCCTGATAACTCACTCATACTCCCCGTGGTTGGAGTGGCACATAGCGGAGTGTCTCATCGCGTGCCTGTGGATTGCTCGACCCCGGCCGCGGGTGACACGAGGGTCCGTCCGGATCTTCGTCGTGTCCAGTTTCCCCACAGTTCCACCACGGTAAATTTTCGGTCAATCACGCGTTGCCGGACAGTTCAGTTTTCGGGTCTTCCGCACGTGCTTCCCGGAATCCGGGAACAAAGTCCTCCACACCGTCGGGCTATGCGGTCCTTCAGCCGGGAAAGGTGTCCCATGCGCACGACAGCGCCCGGCCCGCGGCCTTTCCGCGAACCGGGCGCCGATCGACGTGCCGCTGTTCCCCGCTATCGCCGGTCGGATGTCCCTGGTTCGGATGTCCGCCGGCCGATGTCCGTGGCCAGATGTATGGCGTCAGACGTCCGGCGTCAGATGTCGTAATAGAGCTGGAACTCGTAGGGGTGGGGGCGCAGGCGGATGGCGTCAACCTCGTTGACGCGTTTGTAGTCGATCCATGTCTCGATCAGATCGGGCGTGAACACGTTGCCCTCGGTCAGGAAGTCGTGGTCGGCTTCGAGGGCGTCGAGTACCTTCTCCAGCGATCCCGGCACCTGCGGCACCGCGGCCAGTTCGTCGGGCGGGAGATCGTAGAGGTCCTTGTCGATCGGGTCCGGCGGTTCGATCTTGTTGCGAATGCCGTCCAGGCCGGCCATCAGCATGGCGGCAAAGGCCAGGTAGGGGTTGCAGCTCGGGTCGGGCACGCGGAACTCGATCCGCTTCGCCTTGGGCGAGACGCCGCTGAGCGGGATGCGACAGCACGCCGAACGGTTGCGCGCCGAGTAGACGAGGTTGACCGGCGCCTCATAGCCCGGCACCAGGCGCCGGTAGGAATTCGTGGTGGGGTTGGTGAACGCCAGTAGTGCCGGCGCGTGGTGCAGCAGCCCACCGATGTAGTGCCGGGCCAGCTCGGACAGGCCGCCGTAGCCGTTTTCGCTGTAGAAGAGAGGTTCGTCACCCTGCCAGAGGCTCTGGTGGACGTGCATGCCCGAGCCGTTGTCCTGGAACAGCGGCTTCGGCATGAACGTCACGGTCTTGCCGCGGGACAGCGCGACGTTGCGGATGATGTACTTGTAGAGCATCAGGTTGTCGGCGGTCCGCAGGAGCGTGCTGTACCGGATGTCGATCTCGGCCTGCCCGGCGGTCCCCACCTCGTGATGCTGCATCTCGACGGTGATACCGGCGCGGAACAGCGCCCGCACCATCTCCGAGCGCAGATCGGTGAAATGGTCGGTCGGGGGTACCGGGAAGTATCCACCCTTGAATCTGGGCTTGTAGCCGAGATTCCCGCCTTCTTCCTTGCGGGCAGTGTTCCAGGCTGCCTCGACGGAGTCGACGGCGTGCATGGAACCGTACGGGTTGTAGTCGTAACGAACGTCGTCGAAGATGTAGAACTCGGCCTCCGGGCCGAAGTAGGCGGTGTCCGCGAAACCCGTCCCGCGCAGGTAGGCTTCGGCCTTTTTCGCCGTGTTGCGCGGATCGCGGGAGTATTCCTCCTTCGTGATCGGGTCATGGATGAAGAAGGTCATCGCGAGTGTCTTGTGTTCGCGGAACGGATCGACGAAGGCCGTGCTCGGGTCGGGTAGGAGCAGCATGTCCGACTCGTGGATCGCCTGGAAGCCACGTATCGACGACCCGTCGAACATCAGACCTTCGGTGAACACGGACTCGGCGAAGACCTCGGTCGGGATCGTAAAGTGCTGCATAATTCCAGGAAGGTCACAGAAGCGGACGTCGACGAACTCAACGCCCTCGTCCGCGATGTAGCGAAGTACGTCTTCGGCGTTTGTGAACATCCACCCTCCAGGGAAGCTTCATGGCTGTGTGGATAGGAAGGATACGCCATGACCCGATGCGGACCGTAACCCCATATGGTTCCGTCAGCATGATGAAGGCGTTTCGTGGCAGTAACACGGCCCTGATTTGTCACTCTCAGTGATTGAAAGCCCGGGGTGTCCGCGGGGCATACGCTTGCGCCGTGGGACGCGCTCTCGGAACCTGGCTGGAAGGTCCGCAACTACCCCGGGACACACCCCCCGGTGTACGGCTCGGCCTACCGGGGGAAGGCCCTGGTGCCGTGGTGGGTTTCGGCCACCGGCTGGCTGCGTTTGCGGTGGACGCCGTCGTGGCCAACTTGCTGGTGGGCGTACCGGTGCTCTTCGGGGTCCGCTACTCGGTCGATGCCCGCGGGCTCGCCGTCTACCTTGCGTTTCTGCTGGAGGAGTTCGTCCTGATCGCGGCGAACGGGCAGACCATCGGGATGCGCGTGGTCGGCGCCCGCGTCATTCGGGTGAGCGACCACGGCCGGCCGCGATGGTGGTGGGCAGCCGTCCGTACCGTGCTTCTCGGCCTGCTCGTCCCGGCCTTCATCTGGGACCGCGACCTGCGCGGCACCCACGATCGTGCCGCCGGCACCGTGATCGTTCGCGATTCCGCACGATAGTCAGAAAATTACCGGATCTTCCCGCCGCGGGGGATATTGCGGGGGATCGGTCCCTTGGGGATGGGCAGGACCGGTGTGGTCACCGCCCGCAACCGTCGCTCGATGGGGTCGACCTCGCCCCGTCGTAGGGTACGGGGCAGCCGCATGAGGGTTCCCTGCAGTTTGGGTAGGGGCGTCTCGCCAGGCCCGGTGCCGATCACAATGTCGTGGACGGGGGCCTCGCCGATCACCTTGCGGATGCGTCGCACCTCGTTTCCGAGAAGCTCCCGCTGTCCGCGTCCCCGTCCCTCAGCAATGATCACGACACCGGCTCGACAGACCACGCGGTGTACCACGTCCTGGTGGCGGTTGATCGCGACAGCAGGCGTGAGTCGCCAGTCGCCACGCATGCGTTCGACGATTCCGGCTGCCGCGCCGGGCTGGCCCTCCATTTCGGCATAGGCCGTCCGCTGCACACGTCGGCTGAAGATGTTCATGGCGCTGACAAGGCCCACCATGATCCCGATGGGCAGCCACATCCACAGCGGTCCGACCAGCACGCCGAGCAGCGTCGCAAGGACAATGGGTACAACAAGACCGACAAGCGACCACCAGAGCGCGCGGGGATCACGTTCTCGGGTGAGCCGGTACACCGTCCTGATCTGTGCGAGGCGACTCGGCTTGGCCGCGCCGTCGCCGGCGTCCGCCTGTCGTTTGCGCCCCGTCGGTGCGGTCTTCGCCGGTGCTGTCTTCGTCGTATCGGCCTTCGCCCTACCGGCCTTCGTCGTACCGGTGCTCGGCGAGTCACTGCCGGACCTGTTCCTGCGTGCCATGACCGCGAGCCTACGACCCCGCGCGGACGATGCCCCTACCGTGGTCTTCGCCATGCGATGATCGGCGGTTTCGTGATTGCCTGTTTCGTGATCGATTGGTCAGCGCTCGGCGGCGACCGCGAGCCGACCCCCGGTCTGTGGTGGGATGCGGCTGACCGTCAACGGGGCCTCGGCGTGCTGGTCGACCCCCACATGAAGATCGACAGCGGCACGCCATGCGTTGCGGCGCGCGGTTCGCTGGCCGCCGTGTGGCAGCAGCAGGAGGGTGAGTTCTTCAATCGCGGTCAGAAGTGACCTCAACACGACCACACAGACCTCCCGGACCGGTCGTAGGCATTGTCAATCATGGTCTCGACCTTCATCCACGTGTTGCGGACGAGTGACTTTCCGGTGAGCCTAGTTCCGCCGGGACGTGTGCACCATCGCAGTGGCTACTCTGGGTAATAATTGTGTCGGCCGGGTGTCAGCGCCCGACGATGGCGCGCTGCTCGACCGCTTGCCGGTACATCCGGCCCGCGCGGTAGGACGACCGGACCAGCGGACCCGACAGCACCCCGGCAAACCCCATCCGCTCGGCCTCGTCCCGCAGCTCGGCGAACTCCTCGGGGCGCACCCAGCGCTGCACCGGGTGATGACGTGGGCTGGGCCGTAGGTACTGCGTGATCGTCAGCAGCTCGCAGCCCGCGTCGAGCAGGTCCGCCATGGTCGCGAGGATTTCGGCGGGTTCCTCGCCGAGCCCGAGGATCAGGTTGGACTTGGTCACCAGGCCGGCCGCGCGGGCGGCCCGCAGAACGTCCAGCGACCGGTCGTAACCGAACCCCGGCCGGATCCGGCGGAACACCCGCGGCACCGTCTCGATGTTGTGCGCGAGTACCTCGGGAGTCGCCCCGAACACCTCGGCGAGCTGCTCGGCCCGGGCGTGGAAGTCGGGGATCAGCAGTTCGACGCCGACGTCGCCGCACCGTGCGTGGATCTCGCGGACCGTCTGGGCGTACAGCCAGGCCCCGCCGTCGGGTAGGTCATCGCGTGCGACCCCGGTCACGGTCGCGTAGCGCAGCCCCATGGCATGGACGGAGTCGGCGACCCGGCGCGGTTCGTCGGGGTCGACCGTCGCCGGTCGCCCCGAATCGATCTGGCAGAAATCACAACGCCGGGTACACACGTCCCCGCCGATGAGGAAGGTCGCCTCCCGGTCCTCCCAGCACTCGTAGATGTTCGGGCAACCGGCCTCCTCACACACCGTGTGCAGGCCCTTGTCGCGGACGAGCCCCAGGACCTCGGAGTACTGTGGACCGGTCCGCAGCCGGGTCCGGATCCACGGCGGCTTGGGCTCGATCGGCGTGGCCGCGTTGCGCAGCTCGAGGCGCAGCAACTTCCGGCCCTCGGGTGTCACCGCGGTCACCCTGACATCTCCGCCTCTCGCACTGCCTCGGTCCCCCGAACCGGCTTGTGGGGTCCGGATGTCGACACCGGTAGGGTCCGTGGCACCGTGGTGCGTGTCGTGAAGGCGCGCAGCACGTCGACCATGTGGTCTTCCACGACAGGCAGGGCCTCGGGGAGGGTCACGGTCCGTGCGAGCTCCCGGCTCAGGCTGGTCACTGCGGCGTCGGTGATCCCACAGGGGACGATGTGGGTGAAGGCGGTCAGATCCGGGCAACAGTTGAGGGCGAAGCCGTGGTAGGCGACCCGGCGCCGGACCCGGACGCCGATCGCCGCGATCTTGCGCTCACCGTCGGTGGTCCACACGCCGGTGCGCCCGGCCACCCGTGTGGTCGCCAAGCCGAGGTCGGCGCAGGCGGCGATCAACCCGGCCTCCAGCGTGCGGACGTAGGCCACCAGGTCCAGCGGTTCGGGCAGGCGCACGACCGGGTAGCCCACGAGCTGGCCCGGCCCGTGCCAGGTGATCTTTCCGCCCCGGTCGACGTCCACCACCGGGGTGCCGTCAACGGGGCGCTCCCATGGCTGGGTGCGGCGACCGGCAGTGTAGACGCCGGGGTGTTCCAGGAGGATCAGCGTGTCGTCCACTTCGGCGGCGATCCGCCGGTCGGCCAGGCAACGCTGGAGCCGCCAGGCATCGTCATAGGGAACCAGTCCCAGCCGCATGACCTCCACAAAAGTGAGGCTACGCCAACCTGCGGAATCCTCCCAGAGACGATGGGGAAGACAGCGCCGGCGTCACACTGCCGGCGTCACACCGCCGGCAGGCGCCGGGGGATCTCCCGTGTCTCCCGCACGCCCGTGGTCGGGTCCTGTTCGACCCGCCACGCGAAGGCCTCGGCCCGGTCCGCGACCGCCTCGACCAGTTCGGTGCCGCGAAAGTGCAGGCCGACACCATCGTCGGTGGCCCAACCGGGCGGCAGCGAGCCCGCGGCGACCAGCTTCTGGTAGAGCGGACGTCGGCCGGCCTCGGAGTCGTAGTGCGGGGTGTTGCTGAACGGCAGCAGCGCGAGCCCGTTGGTGACCGGTCGCAGGTCCGGACCGAACGAGTCGGTTGTACCTCCGACGTGCCAGCACAGCGACCCCGCGGACACGCCGCCCAGGACCACCCCGGCCGTCCAGGCTTCCCGCATGATCGTATCGAGTCCGTGTGTCCGCCACACCGCGAGCAGGTTCGCGACGCTGCCACCGCCCACCCAGATCACATCCTGATCCAGTAGGTGTGCACGGACGTCGGCCACGGTAGGCATGGGGAACAGGGCGAGATGGGACGCGCGCAGGTCCGGCAGGTCACGCGCCAGTGCCGCGTAGTAACGCGCGTAGCTTGTCGGGTCGTCGCCGCTGGCGGTTGCCAACAGACAGAGCTTGGGACGCGCGGGGTTCCCGGCCAGGCGCAGCGCGTGGTGGATGATCGGGCCGACCCGTGCGCCCCACCGCCCGTCCGGCATGAAGCCGGCGCTGGTCGCCAGGATGTTCATGGTACCTCCTATGTTTCGGTACGGTATCTCCGCCGGGCCGCGCTGTATTGCTCTGTGTCGCGGTCGTTCCGTGGCGTGGCGCGGCCAACCTATCCGGACCAACTGTTCGCACGAGTTATCCACAGGTTTCCGGTGAGGGCTGCACAGAACGGCCTTTTCGGCCTACCGTCACTGCTTGTGACAGCAATGGACGATTCCATGGGTTCTCGCGGCTACCATGGGATTCCGGGTACTCCGGCCGTCCGCGGGGTGGTGCTGCGGGCCCGAGTTCGAGGCGGCGGTGCCGGGGAGGTCTGGGCCGGCCGCGTGGTGGCCACGGGGGCCGAGTGCGTGGTCCGCCGCGTCCGACTGCCACCGGACGCGGCGGCCAGGGATGCCGCGATGCGAGCGGCGCAGGTCCTGCTCGGGCTTTCCCATCCCCACCTCCTCCCGGTCATCGACGTGGTTGCCACCGCCGAGGGCCTCGCGGTTGTCGCCGAGCCTGTTGTCGGGGCGATCAGCCTGGGCCACCTGTTGGAGACGCGGGATCGCCTCGACCCCGGTGAGGTCGTCACGGTCGGGCTGCCGGTGGCCCAGGCATTGGCCGCGGCGCATGCCGCCGGCGTCGTCCACGGACAACTCGATCCTGACGATGTCCTGTTGGAGCCCAACGGCCGACCGGTACTCGCCGGCGTCGGTGTTGCGGGTCTGGCGGGTGCGTCCGCGACGCCCGCAGTGGATGTCAGTGATCTCGCGAGCCTGTTGTTGGCGGCGATGCCGCAGGCGACCGGTCCGGACGCGGCGGCGGTTGCCGTGGCGGTCGCGCCGGCCCTGGTCGATGATCCTGTCCGCAGGCCAACCGCGGAGGAGCTGGTCGCGGCGTTGGCGCACAGCGCCACCCCGCTGCCGGTTCGTTTCGTCAACAACGCCGTCACCCCACTGCCGCTGCCGCCACTGCCCCCACCGCCACTGCCCCCACCGCCACCCGGAGTCGACGACGCCCACGCCGAGCCCGCCGAGCGCGGCCCGCGGCCAGGGCCGGCCGCCCGCACGACGCCGCGTCCGATCCGGGCGCCGCGCACCACCCACGGCGCCGTCGGTGCGTCCACCCCACGTGCGTCCATCCTGCGTACTGTGACTCCTCGTACGTACGCCCCGCGTACGTCCACCCTGGGTGGTCCCGCCGCCGATGGTGAGCCGGCAGCCGCCTTGGCCGGCCCACGGCGGATCTGGGCCGTCGTGGCCGTGCTCGCCGTGATCGGGGTGCTGACAGTCAGTGGCCTGCTGGTCCTCGTCCGGTCCGGTCCGCAGCGCGCGCGCCCGCTCGACGCCTCCCCTGCCGCGCGGGTGTCGCCCGAGCAGGTCTGGCGGGACGTCATCGCGGGTCTGGACAATGCCCGCAACCAGGCGTTCGAGCAGGCTGATGAGGCGGGCATCGCCGGTGTGGACGCTCCCGGTAGTACCGCATACGCGCGGGACGTGGCCCTGATCCGGCAGATAGTGGCGCTCGGTGGCCACGCCGTCGGTCTGCATCAGGAGATTCTCGACCTAGTCATTCGAGAGACCGGCAGTGAGAAGTCCGTACTGCGGATCACCTATCGGCGTCTGCCGTACACCTATGTCGACAAAGCAGGGACGGTGCTGGCGCGACAGCCCGGCCACGACCGGTTGCAGTCCGACGTCACCCTGGTCAGAACCGAACAGGGATGGCGCGTTGCGACCCAGGTCGACGCCGTCGCCTGAACGCTCGGGATCCGCTCATCACCGATCACCGATCACCGATCACTGTCGGCATTGGCGATGACCGCGTGCAGAGCGGTGTGGATGTCGGGTTGGGAGAACGCGAAACCGGCTTCGGTGAGTACCTGAGGGATAACTCGTTGGGAGACGAGCACGCCCTCGTCCGCGAAGTCGCCCAGCACGACCCGCAACGCGACAGCGGGTACCGGCAGGATCGCCGGGCGGCGCAGCGTAGAGCTGAGCGCGCGGGTGAATGCCGCGTTGGTGACCGGCTCGGGACTGGTCAGGTTCACCGGGCCGTGAACGGCATCAGCGGTGAGCAGAAAGCCGATCGCCGCGATCTCGTCGGCCAGGGTGAGCCAGCTCAGCCATTGGCGGCCTGATCCGAGCCTGCCGGCGACACCGAGCCGGAACAGCGGGAGCTGCCTGGCGAGGGCTCCGCCGCGGGCGGCCAGCACGACACCTGAGCGCAGGTGGCACACCCGCACGCCGGCCTGCTCGGCGGCCGCGGTGGCGGCCTCCCACGCGGCCGTGACCTCGGCGAGGAAGCCTGTTCCGGGGGGCGCGGATTCGTCGACTACGCGATCATCGGTGTCGCCGTACCAGCCGACCGCGCT
>NZ_CAUVXP010000124.1:0-17272 GCF_963555955.1 Protofrankia sp. Cas3 | reverse complement strand
TCGACTGGAATGGTCCGCCGAATCGAATCGGTGCATCCAGGCTGAGGGAGGGGTCCACAGAGGTGACGACCTCGCGAATCCGTTCCATCGACAGCGGCGGCGGGGATTCGCACCGAGCCCGGCAACGTGTCCAGCCGCCGTTCCGGCGCGGGCCATAATGGTGACCCGAAAAGCACCTGATCAGGAGGGATGCTTCGTGCTGGCCGCCGAACTCGTCGTCCACCTCATCGCTCCCACCGGCGACACCGGACGGGCTGAATATGGCTACGGTCACCTGCGCCGGATCTGGTACGCCTGTCGCGACGTGCTGGGCGTCGCGGCCGCAGCGCCCGGGCTCGGCGTTCCGACCGATCTGCCCGATTCTCCTGCGGACCTGAAAGGAGCGGGCGCGCCAATCGTCGAGCAGATCGTCGCCAGCCAGCAGGCAGACGGCCCAGGCGTGTTTCAGACCGTGCTGCGCCGGCAGAGAGGCCTGTTCTGCCTGTCCGCGATACTTGCGCCGCGCCCCGGTGAAGAGGTCGGCTGGTCGGAGCTTGACGCCAGGTGGGACGAGGCGGGTACCGCGTCACGGTCCGATTTTGTCGACCAGACCCGGATCTACCAGGGGCTCTTACCCAGGTTCAACGTCCTCTCCGGCTATCCGCAGGCGGCCTCGGCCGAGCTGGTCGGCGAATATGCTTCAGAGCTCCCGAGCTTCGACCGGGCTGACGGGTGGGAGCACCGAGGCGCCACGACCCTCGAGGGATTCGCCTTGTGGGAGCCGGGTGCCGGGGGCGACGACCGGGCACTGCGCAGGCTTCTGGTAATCGCGGACGCGCAGCGGGAAGCTGCGCTGGGTGCGTGGACGTGGTCGTCCGGTGGCACCGCGCCGCCATCGTTGCAGCTCTACCTCGCCGAGGCCGCGAAGATGCGCCTGCAGGCCAGGGTCTGGGCGGCGGGCACGGCGGCGGTCGAGCGGCTGCGTCGGGGGCTCGATGACGGCGCCCGCCAGCTTGGTGGAGGACTCGCCGAGGCCGGCCTGCTCGGAACCGACGGGGCCGAGGCGGCGTCGGTCCTGGCTAGGCCGCTGGCTCAGCTGAGAGCCGACGTCTTCTACGAGACGGTCACGCGCACGTCCCTGCTCGATGTGGAACGCAATGTGCGGATAGTCGAGGCGAATATGCGGTCGCTGACCGCGTCAACGGTCATTCCGACCGGGTTGGCCGATCCGTTCGCGGATGACCAGCGGTGCGCGCGGCATCTGGCGGATCTGCTCGCGGACAGCGCTGCCTTCCTGTCCTCGGCCGGCGCACGGGCGCGAGCGGCGGTGGACGCCGCCGAGCGGGCAGGCCTGGCCGCGAGCGTGGAAGCCCCGATGGCCGACCTGCCGATCACGGGCGAGGACCGGCTGATGTTCCTCGACGAGCTCGCCGAGCTCTACGTCGACCCGCGCCTGGCTTGTCAGCTTGCCGAGCGGGTAGGTGTGCCGCGCCGGCGGCTTCCGTTCGCCGTCGGGATGAGCCCGCGGACGTGGTGGGGTGAGGTCCTCAGAGAGTTGGAGAGCGGGCTGGTCCCCAGCCCGCTGCGGGGTCTGCTCGGCGCCGCGCTGGAGGACTATCGTCACAACCCGCGATTCCTCGACCTCGCGTCACGCTACCGCCTGCCATCCGACTCGCCGGGTCGCGTCGAGGATGACCCGTCGCCCCAGCGAATGTGAGCGGGATTAAGATCAGCCTTGCCTTCGGGGGTCGTGGACCCGGCAAGGCAAATCGAAGGTAAGGCGCGGTCGACTACGGGGGTATCTGAGCCGTGCGCGAAGATCGTAAGGATGGGTGTCCGTGAAGCGGGCACTGCTAGTAGGGCTCGACAAGTACGACCACTTCCGGCCGCTGGCGGGCTGCTGCAACGACGTCAACGCTCTCGCGTCGCTGCTCCGGCGCAATGAAGACGAGAACGGCAACTTCTCCTGCGAGACACTCACCAGTGACCTGACGCAGGTGACACGGGAAGTGTTGCGCCGCGACCTGGAACGGTTGCTCGCGCCGGCTGCGGACATCGCTCTGCTTTATTTCGCCGGCCACGGCCATCCGGTGCCGAACGACGTCGTCCTGTGTACGACCGACGGCACCGACGGTTTTCCGGGGATGCCGCTGTCCACGATTCTGACGATGGTCGGGCGGTCGCCCGTTCCCGAGGTGGTGATCCTGCTGGACTGCTGCTTCTCCGGCGCCGCTGGCGGCGTGCCCCAGTTGGGGTCCTCGGCCGCGACCATCCGGACCGGCCTGTCCATCGTCACAGCGGCCCGGGCGGACCAGCCCGCGGCTGAGGTCGCCGGGCGCGGCCTGTTCGCCCGATACCTGGAGGACGCCCTGCGGGGAGGCGCAGCCGACCTCCTCGGGAAGGTCACCGTGGCCGGCGTCTACGCCTTTCTCTCCGACATGTTCGGCCCATGGGACCAGCGACCCACGTTCAAGGCCAACATCGACCGGCTGCATGAACTGCGCCAGACCAGCCCGGACTTCACCCCGCGACAGCTACGCGCCCTCGTCACGCTCTTCCCGACACCGACCCACGAACTCCCGCTCGACCCCTCCTACGAACCGGACGCCAATCCCCACAACGAGCAGCACGAGCGGGACTTCGGGCTGTTGCAGGCCGCTCGCGCGGTGAAGCTCGTCGAGCCCGTGGGCGAGGTGCACATGTACTACGCAGCCATCCGTTCGACGGCCTGCCGGCTCACGAAACTAGGCCAACACTACTGGCAGCTCGTCGACAAGGAACGCCTGTGACCACCGTCGGGTTCTCCGGCCACCAGAAAATACCGGAGCAGAGTGTCGCCTACATCATCGACGGGATGGCCCGCCATCTGCACACCGTTCCGAGGCCCCTGATCGGGTTGACGTCGCTGGCGGCGGGCGCCGACCAGATGTTCGCTCGATTGGTGCTCGAACTGGGCGGCTCGTTGCGCCTCGTGATTCCCAGTCAGGATTATCTGTCGACCTTCGAGACGGACGACGACCGGGCCAGTTTCCAGGAGCTTGTCCGGCAGGATCTTCGCCCGCTGATCCTGAATTTCGACGTCCCGTCCGAAGACGCGTTCTTCGCGGCCGGCCGAGCGGTCGTCGAGGGAGCCGACGAGATGCTCGTCGTCTGGGACGGCCTGCCAGCTCGTGGGCTGGGCGGCACAGCAGACGTCATCGGCTATGCCGCGGAACAGGGCAAACCGGTGACCGTCGTCTGGCCACCAGGCCAGCGGCGATGACCAGTGCCCGCCAACGAGAAGCAAGGACTGATGCGCAGTGGTGACGCCATGACCGACCGGGAGCTCGCGGCCACACGCGTGGGGGCGCTGCGCCTCCTGCGCGCGGCGGCCGACTGGTCGCTGCCCGGCGAGGTCTGGGTCCAGACCGACAAGGCCCGTCCCTCGGTCACCCGGACCCTGGACCGATTGGCCCAGTCGCTGGCCGACAACAACGACCGCGCCCTCGCCGCGGCAGTGGAAGACCTGCTGTTCTATGCCCGCCAGGCGCGCCAGATCGAGATCCGGGCGGTCCACGTCGGAAGCCTCGACGCCACAACGTCCGCCACGCATACCGACGGGCAGGCACCACCCCCCGAAGTCCGGCTGCGGATCAACGCCCTCGTCCTGGAACTCGAGGTTCCGAAGGCCGAACCGGGCCGGTCCGGCCACGACCGCTGAGCGGCCCCCGCGCCGACCGCGGGAGACGAGCGAATGTCTCACCGGGCCACCCCCGGACCGCCTCGCAGTCTGTCTTGGGCGGACACCGTGCCGAGCTGGATGCCCATTCGTCGCGACAAGTGGCGGAGATCGAGCGCCATGGCGTTCGTAGGTGGGAACGGGATCTGGCCCTGTCGCCGAGGGCGAGTGGCGTGTCCCCCGGCCGTCAACCGATGAAAGGCGACTGGTTCTCGGTGAGAGCGTGGCCGATGCGCAGCCGCATGACCGGATGGATTCGCAGACCGGCCAGGTCGCCTTCGGCGATGTAGGCGACAGTCGTCGCCTCGGCGGTCTCGCCCGTCTCGCCTCCGACGATCTCGGCCTGGAAGCAGACCGTGCATTGCTGGTGAACCTCACCGTCGTCGTACGCCGTGACGTGCTCTGGATCGGTGTAGAGCCCGACGATGCCGGTGACCTGGATGTCCAGTCCCGTCTCCTCCTTCACCTCGCGGACGGCAGCCGCCGCGATGCGCTCCCCTGGGTCCATGAAGCCGCCTGGAAGGGCCCAGTAGCCGTCGTCCGAACGTCGAATGAGCAGCAGTCGCCGCTGCCCGTCGCGAATCGCGACGTTGACCACGGGCGTGAGGCTGTTCGCCTGCGGCGCCGCCGGGTCCCTGAAGTAATCCGTCTTCGGCACCGGGCTCCTCCGAATGTCCAGGACACTGTCCCCGATGATGATGTTCGAGGAGTAGAGTACGCCAGCATCGCCGCGAAGACGGTGATGACACCACGGGACTACGGGGGAAACGTGGGAAAGGTGTTTGTCAGTTTTCACGAGCCGGACGCGGGACCGTTCGTGGGCCGACTCGTCGCCGCGCTCGAAGAAGCCGGCTATAGCGACTACTACGACTATCGAGCCCGCGGGCACGCTGCCGCTCCCGGAGAGCCGTGGGCAGCAAACATTCGCAAGAACCTGCTCCTCAGCCAGGCGTTTATCGCGGTCTCCTCCGAAGGATCGGGTAATGACTGGTGTATCAACGAGGTCAGCGTCTTCCGGGAACGGAAGCCGACCGCGCCGTATTTGGAGATCGTTCTCGGCGCCGCAGCGCGGCGAGCACTGACGGCCGATATTCAGAGTCTGAGCGCAGACCCCGACGATGCGGACTCCGTGGCTGACGTCGTGGCCGACGCCGTGCGTTTTTTGCGGGACCGAGGCGTGCCGACCGGTCCGGGCCCGACGTCCCCGTACCCGGGTCTGGCCGCGTTCGGTGAGGCCACGTCCTCGCTGTTCTTCGGTCGCCGCGAGGCCATCGACGAGCTGGTAGCGGACATCGCGCCGCGGGATCACGGCGTCCTCGCCGTGGTCGGCGCGTCGGGAGTCGGCAAGTCGTCGCTGGTCCGAGCGGGTCTGATACCGCGGCTGCGCGCGGCGCCGAGCCAGCGGGCTGGTCGCTGGCTCATCCTCGGTCCGGTGTCGCCGAACACCGGTGCCGTCCGAGGCCTCGCCGAGCAGCTAGCCCGGCTGCGCGACTCAGCCGGCCTGCCGCCGGTGCCCGCGTCCGTCCTCGAGGGCCGCCTGCGGCAGTCCCCGTCGGGGCTGGCGGAGCTGATCGCGGAGCTGATCGACGTGAATGACGGGCAGCACGGCCGAGCCCGCGTCCTCATCGTGCTCGACCAGGCCGAGGAGCTCCTCGACCAGCACGAGTCGGGTCGGGACTCGCGCCCCGGACAACGGACCGAAGCGCGGGCGCTGGTCGACGCGCTGGTCGCCGCGTCCCGGCGCGTCGCCTGGCTCGTCTACACCGTCCGCGCCGACTACCTGGAGCCGCTGCTGCGGGACACGGGCCTGAAAGGGCTGATTCAGCGATCCTTCCTGGTCAGGCCATTGACGGGCGGCGCTCTGGTCGCCGCGATCGCCGATCCAGCCCGACAGCTCGGGTGGGACTTCGACAGCGAGGCGCTGGGCGCCATCGTCGAGGACGCGGGCCGAGGTTCGCTCCCGATGCTCGCGTATGCGCTGGCCGAACTCTGGGACCGGGTCGACACCGGAGACGCCACCGCGCCCCGCGCCATCAAGCTCGGCGAATACGTGAACTCAGGACGGGTGCCCGAAGTCCTGGCCAGGCAAGCCGAGGCGGCCTTCCAGGAAGCCCTGGAGCTGGCCGTCTATGGCACTTCCATCAGTCCGGACCTGGTCGTCGATCTGGCTGCGGCCGAGAACGAGGTACTCGAGCTGCTGACGCGCCTTGCGTCGGTCGGCCGGGACCGGGCCTTCACGCGACGTCCGCTGCTCATCGACGAGATCTCCGGCGATCGTCTGCGGCTTCTGCGTCCCTTCCTCGCGCGCCGGGTGCTGACCACGACCCGGTCGCTGTTCGTCTCTGATGACGCTGAGGGGCGGGTGGACGAGGTCGCTGAGCGCGTCCTCGGGATTCGCAACGTGGGCGACAACGCGCTGGAGGTCGCCCACGAGAGCCTGTTCAGCGGCTGGCCGCGGCTACACCGGCATCTGGTCCGGCTGCGGGAGTCGTTGCGGGCTCGGGGCGAGCTGGAGGACCTCGCGGCGATCTGGCGCTCCGGCGGCCGGCAGGACACCGACCTGATCAACCAATCCCGCCTTCAGCGCCTGCTCGCCGACCTCACGCGGACCGATCGCCTTGAGGCCGCTACCGGCTGGGCCGCGTGGGGATGGCCGGCGCTGCGTACGGCGTTGGCCGCCGGCGACGTCACACCGGAGGCGTCGCGGCTGGTGGCCGCCTCGGCGCAGTACGGGCTGGATCGACTGGTCGGGGAGGCCGAGGTCCTGGCCGAGCGGAGCCTCGAGGATAGCCTGCGGCTACTGGTGGGAGCGGCCCGCAACACTGATCCCGCCTCGCTCGCGGTGGTGCTGTCCGCGCCCCGGTTGGAGGCGTGGCGCGCGCTCGTGCAGCGCGTAGAGGCGCGGATGCGCTGGGTCCGGCGGCTGCGCGACGGGGGGTCGGGCATGTGGGGCGTCGCCTGGTCGCCGGATGACTCGCGGGCCGTGACCGGTTCGCGGGACGGGCGGCCACGCGTCTGGGACCCCGAGCGCGGGCAGCTCGTGATGGTCTTCTCCCACGGCGAGGACCAGCTCGAAGCGGGCGGGGGCTGGGTCCGCGCGGTGGCCTGGCATCCCGACGGCGACCAGATCGCTTCCGCGTCCACCGACCAGACGGTCCGCCTGTGGTCAACGGCCAGCGAGCGCGAGGTCCGGGTCATTGCCCTGACCGATCGGCCTTGGTCCCTGCGCTTCAGTCCCGATGGCGCACTGGTCGTCGCCGCCTGCGCGAACGGTGAGACGCTGCTTCGGCCGGCTCGACGTCCTTACAAGGGCGCGAGCATGATCCTTCGGGCTACGAGCCGCGGCGGGGTCGACGGTGGCCCCGTGGTCCGGCTGTGGGACGTCGATGTCTGCGCCGGCCCCGCCGATAGGCCGGCAGGAGCCTTGCGGGTCGCCACCGCCCGCCAGGACGGGTTGATCGACCTGTGGACCGTCGAACCCGAGGCGAACCCGGACGGCACCGACACGCCGACACGCCAGATCGAGGCACACGCCGGCAGCGTCGCCCGCGCCGTCCGCTTCGCGCCCGACGGACGGACGATCGCGACGGGCGCCCAGGACAATCTCGTCAAGGTCATAGACGTGACGGACGGTTCCGAGGTCCGCCAGTTTTCCGGCCATACCGACCAGGTTCGCAGGGTGGCCTGGTCACCGCGCGGGAACCGGCTGGCCAGCGCATCGGCCGACACGACGGTGGGTGTCTGGGACGTCCACACTGGTGAGCGGCTGCTGGTCTTGCGGGGCCATCGGCAGGGCGTCTGCGATGTCGCCTGGTCCAAGGCAGGGGACCGCGTGATGTCCGTCGCCGACGACGGGACCGCCCTCGTCTGGAAGATCGGCGCGGTCGAGACGGCGACGGCCGACCTCGGCACGCCCGCGACCGCGATGGACTGGACTGCGGCCTCCGCCTATTTCGCCATCGCGCGGACGCCCGGCGCGAGCACTCCGGACTCGCTGTCGTCCGGCACGGGCGGTTTCGGCATAGACATCCGGCGGCCCGATGGGAGCCGGGTGGCCTGGACGCCCCGCGCGCACGAAGCCATCATCCAGTCGATCTCCTGGTCACCGTCGGGCGAACGCCTGCTGACCGGATCGCGAGATGAGACCGCGCGGATCTGGCGGCTGCGCGGCGACCGCCTCGAGCTGGAGCACACGCTGCCAGTCCGCGAAGGCGTTGAGGACGGGCGTTGGTCTCCCGACGGAACACGGCTGCTGACCGTCGCGCGCGACCGCATGGTCCGCCTCTACCGCTCCGACGGCACGTCGCTGGATCGGGAGGAACGGCGGCCGCACGAGAGCTTCCTGCGCGGACTTGCCTGGCATCCGCACGGCGTCGAGTACGCGCTGGTCGCCGAGGACAACCGGCTCACCCTCAACAGCGCCGACGCGGTGGTGGCCCATTTCGACGCCGGCAGGCGGCTCACCAGCGTCGCCTGGAGCCCGACCGGAGACCGGCTCGCCGTCGGGTCGACTGACGGCGAGGTGCTGGTCCTGGCGGTCGGAACGAGCCAGGAGGTCACGGAACTCCACCGCCTGGCCGGCCACACCGACGAGATCCACTCGGTCGCCTGGTCGTACGACGGTCGTTCCATCCTGACGGCCTCGGCGGACCGCACCGCAGCGGTGTGGGACGCGAGCACCGGCGCCCAGACGACAGCGCTGGTCGGCTCGGCCGGCGGCGTGGTCCAAGCGCTCTGGACTGACGGCCCACACACGGTCGCCACCGCGTCAGCCGACGGCACACTGCGACACTGGGACGTCTCCGACGCAGGACGCGACCCACTGTCCGGGCCGCCCGCCGACGCGGATGGGCACGGAGCCAATGCCACCGAGCTTCTAGTCCAGGACGGGCGGCTGCGGCTCGGGTGATAACCGGTCACAGCAGGACATCGACCACAATACGGGAGAAAAATGCGGCGAATCACAGCGGGGATCATTCGGGATCCGCTACTGGCGATACCGATCATCCTGATTTATCTCGTTTTCGTCGGAATCTGGGTCAACCTGATAGAAGCAGTCCACAAAAATATCGTCCGCTCGCGTGGACGAGGATTCACACCACTGCCGAATATTCTCTACGAGTGTGCTGGATTTCTATTCCTCTGCTTTGCGGTCTTGCCGACTGCCTCCTCCGCCTACTCGTGGTTCGGAAAATAGACGGCGGGTTCAAACGGTCGTAGCGACGCTCCGATAGGATGATCTCGGCAACGTCGACAGACTGCGCGGCGTCGAACTCGGAGGCGCCGGCTGCGATGAATTCCGCGTTCGGGTGAACGAAACCCACGCCCAAGCCCATCGGGTGCTCGGCGATAGTCATGCTGGCCCAATCGACGCGGGCCAGCTGGCCGACGCCCGCGAGTCCGCCAGCAAGCGGCCGGCTGAGCAGGAAACGAGCGTCCGCCGTTGAAGCGGACGCCTCGCCGCTCCGCTGCGCACATCGGGCCAGGTCAGAAGACCGCGTCCCTGGCTCCCCAGGTGTCTGCGTCTGTTGTGTAGCAACGGCCGGCGACCGCTGGCTGAGGCCCGTGGCGCGCTGGACCGCGAGTTCCGACATTGGAGGTCCGGGGCTTCACCGGACACGGTCATCTGGGTGAGGGCCAGATCTGGGTCTCGTCGTGAACGCTTGAGCAGCGTGTTTGCGCCGCCTCAGGCGCGATCGGTGCGAGACCGCAGCGAGCGAGAGCCGGCTCGACCGTGTTACATCTGCCACGGGCAGCTGGCCATGCGCGGGATCATAAGCCCGGGCTACGCGACCAATCCCTTTGCCGAGACGACGCGCGAGGGCCAGGCTGCTCGTATGGCCCGACGATGTGTGTTCTGCGGCGGCACTGGTCTCACCAGGGAGCACGTGATACCCCGGTGGCTCAGTGACGTGTTGCCTGAGCAGGCGCGGTTCCGCGGCCAGGACCAGGCCGTCGTGCTTCTACAGCCCGAGCGAACGGTCGACGGCCCGCATCATCGGGAGATGGCAGAGAGCTTCAATTCTGCGACCGTTAGGGCGGTCTGCGGCCGGTGCAACAACTACTACATGAACAACATCGAGGTCGAGGCCCGCCCTGTCTTGTCGGCGATGATCCGTGGCAGGCTGTCGATGTCGCTTGGCGCTGACGTGGCAATGTCTATAGCGACGTGGGCGGTCAAGACCAGCCTGATGGCGCAGCTGACCGGTTCGGAGCAGGCCGCGCTCGGGCCGGTCTATGAGGGTTTCTATGCCACCCTGCAGCCGACTCCAGAGTGCATGGTGTGGGCAGCTGCGGTCGACGACGAAGACTGGGCGTTGCGTGCCGAGTGCCGAAGCGTGCTGTATTCGGTCGGCGACGAGCCCGCGAATCCCGATGACCCGCCGAACATCCTCTCCGTGACCATTGGCCTCGGATCGCTGTTGCTGCACACGATCGTTGACCCGGTCCTTGGACCGTCGACGTGGAACCTCACGTCCGTCTTCCGGGGTGCGCTGGTTCCGCTGTGGCCTGACCCGAACCCGATGACGTGGCCTCCTCCTGTCCTGCGCCCAGCCGAGGCGTGGGGTGTCTGCGAGTACATGCCGCTGCTGTTGGGGCGAACAGACTCTTAGCGGCGGTGGGTCCCGGAACGTCGGGTAGCCCGGGGCTTATCCGACCACGGCGGACACACGCCCCAGCCACCAGCATCACGCTGGTCGGCTGCGGCATGGTCCTCGGAGACAAATAGCGCCTTCCGGGTCCTTCGCAGGCCCCTCGCGTCCGGGCCGACCACATCGCGCGATGCGCACCCGCGCACCCGCGCACCCGACCCAGGCTCACCAGATCCAAACGATCACAGGCGTCGGGCCGGAAGCACAGACGTCAGGCTGGAGTATTAGGTGGGCGTGGGACCCGATCTTCTCAGTCGGCGGGCGCCGCGCTACGGATTCGCCGATCGGCACATGCGTGTCGAGCGGCGGTCACAGCGGGATGTCGTCGAGCAGCATGGGGCGGGAGTTACCCGTTGGCCCGGGCCAGAGAAATCGCCAGTTGCCGTCGTCGTCGACGTCGGACGGTGCGTGGGCGAGCGCGTCGAGGAGGGTTCGTAGCCGCGGATACGGGCCAGCGCGCGCTCGGGCGAGGGTCTCGGGGTCGGCGGCGAACAGCACGATGGCAGTGGACGCCAGGTTCGTCCCGGACCGGTGATGGGCTGCGGCGTGAGCGTGGACGAGGGGAGCCGCGAGCATCCTCTCTGCCTCGGCCTCCGTGCCCGCTGTGTAAGCCAGGCTGCAGGTCTCGCGCCTTACGAGCGCTGTGCCGCTGGCGTTGGCCCAGTCCAGCGTTGGTTGGTCGCCCAGCTGCGTGCCGTGCAGAGTGTAGGCAGCCCTGCCGACGAGTGGATCGTCGCCGACGGTCTCTTCGAATTGCTCCAGGGTGACGTCGATGAAGTGGGCGTGCTGCGGTAGCCAGAGTACGCAGTGGCCGCGGAACACGTCTTCTTCCCACCGCGGGTTGTCGCCGTACAAGGTCGCGGACGTGCCGGCGTCGGGTTCGATGAGCAGCCGGACCGGCCATGGGCGCGCGGGAATCCCGAGCAGGTTGAAGGCGGCGCCGAGTGTCAGCGCCGCGTCGATGCAATGGTTCGCTTGGGCGCCGGTGACGTATTGGCGATACAGGTGCGGTAGCAGCCAGATTGGCAGCCGGTCGGCGGGTGCTCGCGCCAGGATCGCCTCAAGGCGCGACTCGGGTACCGCGCCGAGAATCCGGCCGGGTCTGCGAGGCCGGGCGGGTGGGGTTGGGCGGGCTCCGGTGGGTGTCTGCGGCTTGCGTCGCCGCGATTCCGGCACGTTTAGCAGCGTAGATCACCTCCTGTTGGGGTGCAGCCACAACGCGACATGTGCTGCGCGGCTCGTCGCCGATCTTCGGTGAACAGGTTCTGCGTGAAGATCGGTCACTCGCTCGATGAGCCAGATGCCCGACCGACGGTGTATGCACCCGGCTCGTTAGGGGTTCCGCTATTGGACGGGAGTGACCTGGCGGTTCACTCATGACCTTGTGGCACGCTGCGGCGGTGGACCCCGCATCCGATGCCAAGTTCGAGCGATGGTGCTGGCCGGTCCCGACAACGTGACCAGCGGGCGACTACCCCCACCTGATCGACCGGATCATCGAACTGGCCGGCGCCGGCTACTCCAGCCGCCAGATCGCCGACCAGCTCAACACCGAGGGGCTACGCCCACCCAAACGCACCACCCGGTTCGGCCCCGGACAGATCCTCACCCTCACCCGCCGCCTCGGCATCGGGATCCACCACCCCCGCGACACCCGCACCGCCCTGGCCAACCCCGGCCCCGGCCGCTGGTCGGTCGCCGGCCTCGCCGTCGCCCTGGGCATGCCGACCGCCACCCTCTACAACTGGATCTACCGAGGATGGATCACCGCCCGGCGCCACCCGGACGGCAGATCCTGGATCATCCTCGCCGACGACACCGCGATCGAGCGGCTCCGCGAACGCCGTGACCGCCCACCCGGCTACTACACCCGAGCCCGCTGGACCCGGCCCCACCCGACACAGCCAGACCCCAACACGAACGGAACCCAGACATGAAAAACGATCACAGCTTGAGGAGCACCAACAGTGGCTCACTGAGGAATGCTTCCAGCAAGCAAAAAACGAAGCCGGACTCGACCACTACCAGGCCCGCACCTGGCGGGCGTGGTATGCCCACATCACTCTGTCCATGCTCGCCCATGCCTGGCTCGCCGCGACCAAAACCCTTGCGTTAAAAGGGGAATCGGCACCCGAGACCAGGGCATGATCGCCTACACATTACCCGAGATCCGCCGCTTGTTGATCAACCTGGTCCACCGCTACGTTCCCGACGCCGGGCACGTCTGGCACTGGTCCCGCTGGCGCCGACGCCGCCAGCACCAAGCCAGACTCAGCCACTACAAACGACGCGGCTACCCACACCCCTAACTGCCGTTGCAGTTAGGGGTGTGCTTGGGGGTGTGCTAGGGGGTGGAGAGCGCGCATTTCGAATGACACTGATGCCATGCTGCGTACCGAGTTGATCAGGCCGCTCCCGGAGCTGCTGCTGGCTCACGCGGACCAACTCGGCGTCAAGATCGCCGTCGCGGACGCGCACCGGTCGGTGACCTACAGAGAACTGGAGCGGCGCACGGGACATCTCGCCGGGCACCTGGCGGGGGTATCGCTTCAGCCCGGAGATCGTGCGGTGATCTACCTGGGAAACCGGGTGGAGATGGTGGAGTGTTACCTCGCCATCGTCCGGGCCGCCGCTGTCGGGGTGCCGCTCAATCCGCATTCGACGGACTCGGAACTCGCCTATTACCTGCAGGACAGTGGCGCGCGGGTGGTCATCACCGACTCGGCGCACGCCGCCCAGTTGAGCCGGCTCCGGTCGAGGCTGCCGCACTTGATCGTCGTGGTCATCGACGACGGCATGCAGGACGTCCCCCCGAACATGCTGTCCTACGCGACCATGACCGAGACTTCGCCTTCCATGCCGCCGCGCGACGACCTCGGACTCGACGAACCGGCCTGGATGCTCTACACGTCCGGGACCACCGGCCAGCCGAAGGGAGTGCTCTCCACCCAGCGCAACTACCTCTGGTCAGTGGCCGCCTGCTACTCGACCGCCCTCGGACTGGCCGAAGAGGACACGGTGCTGTGCCCGCTGCCGATGTTCCACTGTCTCTCGCACGTTGTCGGCGTTGTGGGTGTGGTCGCAGTCGGGGCGAGCGCCCGGATCATCGACGGCATGTCGGCCGAGGATGTGCTGGGCTGCCTGAAGAGTGAACCGATCACGTTCCTGGCCGCGGTGCCGACGATTTACCACCACCTAGTGCGGGCGACCAAGGCCGGGTTGCGGTTGCCGCGGCTGCGGATCTGCATGGTCGGCGGTGCGGTCAGTACCCCAGAACTGCGGCGGTCGGTGGAGGCCGCGTTGGGCGTGCCCCTGATCGACAACTACGGCAGCACCGAGACATGCGGGGGGATCGCCACCAACTGGCCCACCGGCGGCCGGGTGGACGGCTCGTGTGGACTGCCGGTGCCGGGGCTCTCGGTGCGCCTGGTCGACCCGGAGAGCGGGCAGGACGTCGGGCCCGGTCACGAGGGCGAAGTGTGGGTGAGCGGGCCGAGCGTGATGTCCGGTTACCACGGCCAGCCGGAGGCGACCGCCGACGTACTGCGGGACGGGTGGTACCACACCGGGGACTTGGCCCGCCGCGACGAGGCCGGCTTTCTCACCATCACCGGCCGGATCAGGGAACTGATCATCCGAGGCGGGGAGAACATCCACCCCGGTGAGGTCGAAGCGGTGCTGCGTGAGCAGCCCGGGGTCGGCGATGTCGCCGTGGCCGCCAAACCGCACGAGGTGCTGGGTGAGATACCTGTGGCGTTCGTGGTGCCCGTGCCGGGCGGGTTGGATCCCCAACAGCTGCTCGGAGCGTGCCGGGACAGGCTGTCGCCGTCCAAGGTGCCGGACGAAATCTATGAGATCGCCCAGGTTCCCCGCACGGCGTCCGGCAAGATCGCCCGGCACAGGCTGCCCGACCTTCCTGCCCGGCTGCTGGCCACGAACAGCGGGCACTACTCGTCGCTGTACCGGCTCGACTGGATCCTGCCGTCCTTGCCCTCGGCACAGTTCCCGGAAACCGCCGTCCACGCGACCGTATGGTCCGTTCCTGACCTCGGACCGGCCGGGGACCTCGTCGACGCGGTACGGCGCGGCGTCGAATACGTAGCGAACACGGTGGACGCGTGGCTGGCCGAGGAACGCCCCGCCACGCACCGACTGGTGGTGGCGACGCGACGGGCGGTCGCCGTGACGGCCGGCGTGGACGGTCCGGATCCGGTGCACGCCGCGCTGTGGGGCCTGGTCCGGTCGATCCAGGCCGCTCACCCCGGGCGGGTCGTCCTGGTGGACAGCGACGAGGACCCCCGGTCGGTCGACGCGTTCGAAGCCGCGGTCGCCTCGGGCGAGCCGCAGCTGGCGCTGCGCGCAGGCGTCGCGTTCATGCCGAGACTGGTACCGGCGTACGCGGCCGACCAGGCCGACGAGGCGGTGCACGTGTTCGACGCGGGGGGCGCGGTCCTGCTCACGGGGGCCGACGGTCCGCGGGGTGCCGCCCTGGCCCGGCATCTGGTGACCGGGTGCGGTGTCCGCCACCTCCGGCTGGCATATACCGCCGAGGCGACCGCCCTGGCAGCCGAACTGGCGGAGCTGGGCGCCGACGTCGTAGTAACCGAGGGCGAACTCGGCAACCGCGACACATGGGCGGCGGCACTCGCCGATCAGACCCCGCCGCTCACCGCGATCGTGCACGCCGGCGAGGCCGATACCGCAAGCCTGGCCGCTGTCGTCGCGCTGACGGAATCGGCCGCTGCCCACCCGGTCATGCTCGTGCTGTGCAGCGGCATCGCAGGGCTCATCGGCGGCGACCGCGCGTCCGCCGCGGCGGACGCGTTCGTAGCCGCTCTGGCCGAGGGCCGTCGCGCCCGCGGCCTGCCTGTGGTCTGCCTGGCATGGGGTGTACCCGCGGCGCGGGAGCCGGCCGCGTTCGACGCGGCCCTCACGGCCGCACCCGGCTCGCTCGCCGTCTGGCGGCCCGGGGCCGTTCCGGCCGAGCCGGTTCCAGCCGTCCTGAGCGGGCCCGTCGGGGCGGGTGGCGAACGGCCCGCGCAGCCGGACCCCGGCTTGGCCCACCGGCTGACCAGGCTGTCCGCGCAGGAGCAGCGTCGGGCCCTGGTGGAGCTCGTGCGGGACGCGACTCGTGAGGTCTGCCCCGGGCTGCCTGGCCACGCCGAGATCGATCCGGACCGGGCTTTCAGGGAACTGGGCTTCACCTCGATGGCCGCCGTGCAACTGCGGACGCGGCTGAGCGCCGCCACCGGGCTGCCCCTGGGCGCGACCGTCGCTTTCGACTATCCGACGCCGGCCACGCTGGGCGAATACCTGCGGGCCAGGCTGGCCGGTGAGCGACCCTCGCAGGTGGTGTCCACCGCGCAGGAGGCTCCGGTCCGGCACGATGAGCCGGTCGCGATCGTGGCAATGGCCTGTCGGCTGCCCGGCCAAGTGGCCTCGCCCGAGGATCTGTGGCGCCTGGTGCTGGACGGCGAGGATGCCGTTTCTCCGTTTCCGGCCGATCGTGGCTGGGACGTTGACGGACTGTTCGACCCGGACCCGGACCTGCCGGGCAAGTCCTATGTCCGTGAGGGTGGGTTTCTGCACGACGCGCTGGAGTTCGACCCGGAGTTCTTCGGGATCTCGCCACGTGAGGCACTGGCGATGGATCCGCAGCAGCGATTGTTGCTGGAAACCTCGTGGGAGGTCTTCGAACGTGCCAGGATCGACCCGGAGACCCTGCGGGGAAGCCAGGTCGGGGTCTACACCGGCGTGATGTACCACGACTACGCGGCCGGTCTCGGCGCCGTCCCTGACGACGCGGAAGGCTACCTGAGCACCGGCTCCTCCGGCAGTGTCGCGTCCGGACGGGTGTCCTACACCTTCGGGTTCGCCGGACCGGCGGTGACCGTGGACACCGCGTGCTCGTCCTCGCTGGTGGCGATTCACCTCGCCGCGCAGGCACTGCGGCTTGGGGACTGCACGATGGCGCTGGCCGGCGGGGTTGCGGTGATGGCCCGCCCAGACTCGTTCGTGGAGTTCAGCCGCCAGCGTGCGCTCTCGCCGGACGCCCGTTGCAAGGCGTTCGCTGAGGGAGCGGACGGCACCGTGTGGGCCGAGGGCGTGGGCCTGGTACTTCTGGAGCGTCTGTCGGACGCGCGTCGTCACGGTCATCGGGTGCTGGCGGTGTTGCGAGGTTCCGCAGTGAACCAGGACGGGGCCTCCAACGGGCTGACCGCGCCCAGCGGGCTTGCCCAGCAACAGGTGATCCGGCAGGCGCTGGCCAGCGCCGGCCTGTGCACTGCGGACATCGACGTGGTCGAGGCCCACGGCACCGGTACGGCACTGGGTGATCCGATCGAAGCCGAGGCACTGCTGGCCACCTACGGTCAGGACCGCCCGGCGGAGCGGCCACTTTGGCTGGGCTCGCTGAAGTCGAACATCGGTCATGCCCAGTCGGCCGCAGGGGTGGCCGGCGTGATCAAGATGGTGGCGGCGCTCACGCACGGAGTGTTGCCCGCGACGTTGCATGTGGATGAGCCTTCTCGGCACGTCGACTGGTCCTCGGGCGCGGTGGAACTGCTGACTCGGAGCCGGCCGTGGCCGGCGTCCGATCGCCCACGCCGGGCTGCGGTGTCGTCGTTCGGGGTGTCCGGAACCAATGCGCACCTGATCCTCGAACAACCCGCCCAGCCCGCGGAGGCGCAACCAGGTGGCGGTGCGCAGGGACCTGCCGGGCTGGGGCTGTCCGTCCCCTCCCACCGTCCGGTTCCCGTGGTGCTGACCGCCAAGACCCCCCAGGCCCTGCGTGCACAGGCCGACCGTCTGCTGTCCGTTGCCGAACGCACCGACGATGACCTGCTGGATGTCGGCTACTCCCTGATCACGACCCGTTCTGTGTTTCGGGAGCGAACCGTCGTGGCCGGGGCGGACCAGGAGG
>NZ_CAUVXP010000123.1:0-17315 GCF_963555955.1 Protofrankia sp. Cas3 | reverse complement strand
CGTACCGACGAGCCGGCCGATCCCGGCGGCGGCCGACAAGGGCGCCCTCATGGTTCTTTTCGCGCACCCGGGAACCCCAAACACGCCGCTGCCGGGCAAGCCGGCGCACGGGAGTGGGCGACAGCCGAACCGGAATCGAGCCTCGACCCACGGGCCGGCCACCTGCCTGACATGGGATCCCAGGCACCGGGAGGGATATCCGGGCAGGTTCACGCTCGCGAACGTGGCGTTACCCAGGGGCCCGTCGCCCCGCAGAGCGCCCCGCAGAGCGTGGCGCAGGATGCCCCGCTCGAAGGCGCGGTTGCCGAACATGTCCCCGACCTCGAGCGTGGCGGCGTCGGTGCGGGTCGGTCCGCGCAGCCCCAACCTGCAGGGGCCGGGCGGCTTGCCGGTCTCGTCGTCTGCGCCGCTGGTGCGGCTGCCGGGGCTGGCGCGGTGTTGCCGTGGAGCATCCTGAGCAGCGGGGCGGAGACCCGCACGTTTTCGGGCCTGACGGTTGGCGACGGTCGTGTGACAATGGTTGCCGGTGCGCTGCTGATGGTGATCGGTTTCGCGCGCGTGCTCGGGCGCCCAACGGGAGCGGCGGATGGGCTGGTCGTGCGGGTGCTCGCGGCCGGGGTCACGGTGCTGTCCACGATGGACATCGTCGCGGGACCGCCGTCGTTGTCGTCCTTCCGCGGCCTTTCAGCCGATCAGATAAGCGTGGTTCCCGAGTCCGGACTCGTCCTGACCCTGGTCGCCGGGGTGGTCGCGCTTGCCGGGAGCGTGCGGTTGCGGCGCGGGCACCCGGCCCCGTGATAGGCCCAAGGTAGGCAGGTAACCGTACGGGGAGGATGGCGTGTCCGACCAGGATCGCAGTCCATGGGTGCCCCCGCCGGCCGAGCGCTCGGCCGGCGGGGGCACGACCGATGCCGGCCCCCGATCGCGACCGACCGGTGCGGACGTCGGACCCGACCAGCAGTGGCGAGCGGAGCGGCGCGCGGCAATGGCCCGCACGGCTGATCCGCGTTGGGCCCGGTCGTACGACGGCGCTACGCCACCGCAGGGCCCTGCCGGCCCGCAAGGCCCCGCCGGCGGCCCGCAGGGCCCTGCCGGCACAGATGCCGTGGACGAGGTGGCTGGCGGCCGGGAACGTCACCTGTGGGGCGCGCCGCTCGCGATTCACCTGCAGGAAGCCGGCGGCGCCACGAGGATGGCCGCGAGCCCCCGGCTGGGGTTGAGCCGGACGGTCGGCGGGCTGCTGGTGCTCGCAGCCGGGGTCCTCAGCGCCGTCGGTGCGGTCATGACATGGGCGACCGTCAGCGCCTTCGGGTTGGCGTCGATTCCGGTCAGGGGCACCGACGCCGACCAGTACGGCGGGACGACGCTGGTGCTCGGTGTCCTGTCCGCCGTCCTGGGCGCGGTGCTGATCGGCCGTGCCCGGACCGGCTGGGAATGGATCATCTCCGCGGTCGCCGGCACGATGATCGTTCTGATGGCGATCGTCGACATGCTCCAGCTCCTGCGTGGCTCCCGACCCGATGGGATCGCCCTGGGTATCTCGGTCGACATCGGGCCGGGTCTGTGGGTCACGCTCCTCGGCGGCTGTGCTGTCGTCGGTGGCTCGCTGTTCGCCCGGTTCGGAACGCGCCGTGCCCGTCCCCCATTTGGGGGTCCTGCGTCCTGAGCTGTGGGGTCATGACACCACCTGCGGTCGGGGCCAGGCTGTGTGATGGTCGCCGAGCGACCCCGATCGGCGCGTTTCCACCCTGAAGCGGGGGGCAGGGTGGGGACGCCGCCTAGCGTCATCCGGCGTGGTCGGGCCGCAGATAGCCGTCTTCCACCGCCCGGCGGTACAGGTCGATCTTGGTTGTCGCGTCCCGGCCGACCTTGCGGTATTTCATCCTGACCCGTTCGATGTACTGCTTGGCGGTCTCGGTGCCCACGTTCATGCGTTTGCTGACCAACTTCATGGGCATTCCGCCCGCATACAGCCGCAGCGCCTCGCGTTCCTGTGCGGACAGCGTCGGGCGATCGGGCGCGTCGTCGGTCAACAGGACGAAGGCGAGCTGGGGCGACACCCAGCCGCAGCCGGCCGCCGCAGCCCGGATGGCCGTCGCCAGGTCGTCGACGGTCTCGGTCTTGGGTACGAAGCCGTAGGCCCCGGCGCGGATGGCTTCGCGGACCGCGGTCGGTGTGGCCGTCGCGCTGAAGACGACCACGGCGGGGCCGGTGTCGGCCAGACATCGGATGTTGTCCGGCGCGGTGCTGCCATCGCCGAGGTCGAGATCGAGCAGGACGACGTCGGCGTGGCGTCCTGGGCCCACGAGGAGCTCCGCCATGCTGGCGGCTTTGGCCACGAGTCTGCAGTCGGGCGTCGCCGCGAGTAACCCCTCGAGTCCGTGCAGGACGATGGGGTGATCATCGACGGCCGCGACAGTGATCATCCGACCTGCGGCGTAAGGGCACGGGCCACCGGGCCCGGCAGCGCCCACCACTTCACCCTCTCAAGCATGTGTGTCCCTTCTGAGTGGATCAGTGATCGGTCGTGATCGGGCGGCGGGTTGGTTCCGGGAGGGATCGATCGTCGCTTTCCATGTCGGCGCAGCGTCGGCGGATGTCGTCATCGGCTCCATCGCAGCTCCAGGGAACCGCGGCCGTCCACCATGTCCGCGAGCGCGTCAAGGTGACCGTCCAGTTGGCCGTCAAGATGGCAGCCCGGGTCGATGATCGGAATGGCCTGCGCGGCCTGCGCGGGAGCGGGGAAGGACACGAACACCTGTGCCTCGTCGGTCCCACCGAGCACGGTGAGCAGAACTCGACCTGTGGCGACCGATGCGAGGGACTCGTCGACTATTCGGGCAATCGCGCTGCGCGCCTGCGCTGGAACGTCACGCAGGTCTCCGGCCAGCTGCGTCTCGACCCGCAGGCCTCGGCGCTCGGCGGAGACGATCACATGTTCGAGGTCCGTGGCGGTCGTTCCGGCCAGCATCCGGCGCAGCGTCGCAGCCTGGGCGGCACAGCGGCTGCGCACGGCCTCGTCGGCCGGGTCGAGCAGGCCGTCGGCGATCGCCCGTACCAGCGGCAGCGTGCGGGTCGCGAGTATGTCCCACCGGCGGGCGCGGTCGGCCCGGACCGCTGCGGCGGCGACCTCCAGCGCGCTGCGGTCGGCCTCGGTCGCCACGGTCCGCGCAACGGTCGGGCCGGCTGCGGCCATGGCGCGGCGGATCACCGTGACCGCCAGCGCCGGCACCCACAGACCCCAGGTCACCGCGACCAGCCGCGCCAGTGCAAGCGGCACCGGGCCGACCTCGCGCAGGGCGAGCACGGTGGCCAGAACCGTCACCGTGGTGGCGCCGAGGAGGGCCTCGCGGGTCGGGCGGTTCACCGCCGTCGCAACCAGTAGCCAACCGGCGCCGAGCAGTGCCCAGTTGGCGAAACCGACCACGTTGTACCCACGGCAGGTCAGGCCGACCAGAAGCTCCGCGAGCGCCGCAGCGCCCAGCAGGCCGGCGGACTCCCGTCCCCGCAGACCTCGCCTGATCATGGCGGGGACGGTGCGGACGGCGAGAGCGGCCAGCCCGAGCCACACCACCAGCGAGACCAGCGGCCAGCGGTAGGTCTGCGCCATGGTGACGGCGGGCAGCGCCATCGCCGCGTGCCAGCAGACGATGAAGACGGCGACGCCGCGGGCCAGCCCGGTCTCGTGGCCGGTGCGGATGAGCCGGCCGCTGTCGTGGGCCAGCGCCGCCCGCGCCGCCGCTGCCGCCGCTGCCGCTGCCGCCGCTGCCGGCGTGCCGTCCCGGGACGCCCCCCGGGCGAGGAATGTCTCCAGGACGGCGAGGTCATCCGCGCAGCGGTTGCGGATGTCGGCCGTGGGTACCGGCGCCGGCGCCGGCACCGTAGGCGTAGGCGTAGGCGTAGGCGTGACCGGATCAAGGGGTTGCGCGCCGTTCATCGCGATTCCGGTGAGGGTGTTGACGAGCGTGTCGTGAACGATGCGTTCCTGTTCCCGGCGGTCCTGCGTCCGGGATTGGGTGATCGTGGCGATCCGGTACCGGCGTACCGCCGCGACGAGGTCGATGTCGGCGTCGGCCGCGTGAGCGCGGCATGTGCGCACGGCAAGCGCCCAGACTGTCGTGATGACCGCGAGCAGCACCACGGAGCGCACCGGCACGCCGGGGGCCGGACCCGACGGCCCTACCATGGCCGCACCGGCCCAGTAGGCTGCCGCGACGCTCGCGACGGCTGGCACGGCGGCCCGCACCGGCAGGCACCACGCCGCCGTCACGGTGACCCCGCCCACGGTGACGTAGACCCAGTTGGAGGCGTCTCCGACGGTCGCGGGTGGGACCAGCAGCGCGCCGAAGCAGGCCAGCGGTCCGGCGAACGCGAGCTCAAGGGAGCTGATGCGTGGGTCGAGGCCGTTGCGGGCGAGGAGGACCGCGACGATCACAGTCCAGCCGGCGGCCGCGAGCGGACCGGCGAGCGTCCACGGGTGTGCCCAGGTCCACGACCACCAGATCGCGACCTGCGCGAGGCTCAGCACGCCGGTCAGGACACGGAACAGGACGGCCGCACGGGCCATGACCACGCCGTGTGAGGCAACGGCGAAGCCCTTGCGATCAGGCGGCGGTGCGTCAGGTGGCATGGTCACGCCGTCCTCGGCCGGTCAGGTGCATCGACAACGCCTGCTATTTCAGCAGATGGAAACGTCGGTGTATGACGCCACCGGCCCAACCGGTTCGCTCGCGTCGGGCTCGGGCGCGCTGCAACACTGCACTGATGGCGGGACGGCTGGCTGTCGTCGGCGTGGGTGCGGTCGGCGGGTTCTTCGCCGCCCGAGCGGCGGTCGCAGGGGCCGACGTGCAGCTCTGCGCGCGTCGACGGTTCGACGAGCTGGTGGTCCGGGGCCCGGACGGGGTGTTCCGCGCCGAACTGCCAGTCTGGACCAGACCCGAGCAGGCCGACCCGGTCGACTGGGTGCTGCTGGCGACGAAGGTCCATCAGAATGCGGCGGCGCTCGCGTGGTTGAGGCATCTGGTCGGTCCGGACACCATCGTCGTGGTGGCCCAGAACGGCGTCCGCCACGCCGAGCGGGTCGCGGCGGTGGTCCCCGCGGACCGGGTGCTCCCCACGGTCGTCTACATCAACGCCGAGCCGGTCGCGCCCGGCGTGGTCGAACACCACAATTACGGGTTCCTGCACGTTCCGGCGGGTGCTCTCGCCGACCGTTTCGCCGAGGTCCTGCCCGGTGCCGGGCTGCTGCGACCGGTGGACGACTTCGCCGTCACAGCCTGGACGAAACTGACCGCCAACACCGCGGCGAACTCGCTGACCGCGCTGACCGGCCGGCGCCTGGAGGTGTTGCGTCGAGCGGATGTGGGCCGGCTCGCGGTGAGCATCATGCGCGAAGCGGTCGCCGTCGCCCACGCCGACGGTGCGGCCGTTCCCGCCGACCTGGCGGAGGTGACCATCGACCGGCTGCGCAATCAGCCCGCCGGGTCGGGTACGTCGATGCTCTACGACCGGTTGGCGGGCCGTCCCCTGGAACATGAGGCCCTGATCGGCGCGGTGGTTCGGATCGGCGCCGAACACGGTGTCCCCACCGCGGTGTGTGCGCACATTCTTCCCCTGCTGGCCGCGATCAGCGACGCCCCGTCGCCGTTGCCGGTCGCGCGCACGGATTCATGACGCGCGCGACCGGCGGGCTGCCTCGTGGAGTTACCCGATGGTCCAGTACTGGTCCGCGTTGGCCAGACTGCGCAGGTCGCCGCCGTTACCGAAGGCCACGCTCGTCCCGCCGACCTGGATACGCAGATAGAGGTTTCCACCGGAGACGAAGTACTGACCGTCCTGGCCGATGCCGGCGACGCTCGAGGCCATCTTCACCGCAACGTCCTGCCCCCAGAACTTGAAGCTGGCCTTGGGCGCGGACGTGCCCGACCAGGGGATGACCAGGTCGACAAAGCCGGGATCGGTGCCGTGGATGTCGAAGTCGAGCGAACTGAGCGCTCCGCCGGACGGAGGAGCCAGCTGGTATCGCTGGCCTTCGACCACCCCGACGGTGCCGCTGTAGGCGGTGACGCCGTCGGCGCGCTTCCACGTCCAGTGATCTTCGACCAGGCCGAAGCGCAGGCGCATGAAGCCGCGGTTGAGCGGGCTCCAGGTACCGAAGTCCGCGCCCTGGAAGTAGTCCAGACCGACCCGGCTGTAGATGGTCTTGTCTGTCGGCGCCCGCAGCAGAGCGGAGTTGTTGTCGATGATTGCCGGCACGCCGTCACCCTTGACCGAGCCGTCGAGGTCGGCGAACCAGTGTGCGTGACCGGCCTCCGCGGCTTCGAAGTACGGGCTGTTGCTGGCGAACAGGGTGCGGTAGCCGTCACCGAAGAACTTCAGGCTCTTCACCCGGTTGGTGGCGTCCCACGTGCTTGCGCCGATGTCGCTGATGGCCGCAAGCCCGGGATCCGATCCGGCGCCCTGCTTGAAGTTGGCGAGCCATGTTCCGTTCGTGTCGCACTGGCCGTGGTAGAAGCGGATCAGCGCCTGGATGTGCCCGGTTTCACTGCCGCTGTTGGCGGTGTTGTTGCCGATGAGCAGACCGTTGTTGACGGCGGTGTCCTGGCAGTTGAGGGCAATGCTGTTGTTCGCGGCGGTGGGATTGTTGGTCGTGAGCGCGCCGTCGATCCACAGACCGAAGCCCTCGTTTTTCCACACGTTCGGATTGATCATTGTGCCACGCTTGGCATAGTCGCCGTTGTAGGCTTCCACGCTGATTCCCGAACCTGGCACGCCCTCCGCCGGGAAATCGGAGGGGTGGATGGTGTGTGAGTGGGCAGTGCTGTTCTGATTGAGACCGAACGGCTTGTCGACCGCGTCGTGGATCGCGTCGTCGCTGGCGTTTCCGGCGTCGACCGCGTTCATGTCGAAGTCGTACCAGATGCCCACGCCGTCACCACCGGCGGCGGAGTTGCCGCTCAGCGTGTTGTTCGGATCGGTGATCCAGAATTCCGACGGGATCTGGTCGGACGCGCGTAGCGGTTTGCTACCCGCCGGGACCTGCCGGACGCCCATCACCAGGTTGTTGCTGAGGACGTTGCCCTCCTCGACGCGGTCTTCGAGGAAGAAACCGGCACCGTAGGTCTCGTCGGCCACCACCCCGTTGACATGCACGTTGTTGGTCCGGTGGATGGTGACCATGCGGTTGAAGCTGTCGATGATGCTGATGCTGTCCACCAGCGACGCGCTCTGGTCGCCGGCCCAGTGCCAGTGGATCGGGTAGCGGGCCAGCACCCCGAGCTGACCCATGTGGATGAGTTCGGTGTTCGACATGCGCAGCGCGCCACCGGACATGATCATGACGTGGCCGCCGAACTTCGTCGTCGCCGCGTCATCGGGGCCGGTGATCACGATGTTGTGCGACAGCAGGCCGACTTCGGCCCGCTCCTCGACCGAGCGGGTCTGCCCGCCGGAGGTCTGCGTGGTGACGATCGACGCGTGCTTGTGGATCAGCGGCTTGCTGATCGTGACCGTCCTGCCGTCCGCTGAAACCCCGGAAACCGTGACGCGTTCCTTGTGGTTCACGTCGAGGTCGGAGGATGCGACGACGATGAGATCACCGGCACGCCACGACACGGGGTCGATGAGCGCGAGGGTCGTGGCGCCGGCGTTGGCCGTCTGGGACAGCTTTGTCCAGGTCTGCCCGGAATCCCGACCGTGGATCTCGATGCGGCCACCCATCGAGCCCAGGACGTTCGCGCCCATACCCATGGTGTTGTCGGTCGAGCGGCCGTCGAGGATGAGCCTGATGGCGCTGGTGAGCGGGGCCTTCTCGCTACCCATCCAGAACCGCCCGTGCACCATGACGTAGGCCGTGCGCAGGGTCGTCGGCCGGTCCGCGAACGCGAGGTCGCCGCTGACCACCAAGCCCCCCAGCTTGGGCAGGTCGACATCGACGAGTATCTGTTTGCCGGCCGCGACGGTGACGACGTCACCCGCGGCGGGGACCTTGCCGCCCCACGTCGCGGGATTGCTCCACTTCGCGAACGTGGCGAAGTCGGGCGCGGTGACCCCGGGTTGAGCCGGCGGCACGGGCGTTGTCGGGACGCCCGGGGCCGGTGTCGCGGGCGCGCCGGTGGCCTCCGGGCTGCGGCTGCCGGTCGGGGTTGTCGGGGTCGTCGGGTCCTGACACGCCGCGAGCGTGGACAACAGGCCGACGACGGCGATGCCGGCCGCCATCGTCGTTCGGCGCCGGTGCAATCGTCGGCGTCTGCCACGAACAGGGAACATCTGGCTCCATCACCACTTTACATTCGGTAACCGGTCGACGTCCTGGCTGCCCCCCCGATCACGTAACGTGACCAGGAATGTCATGATAGACCAATGGCTCATAGGCGCCGTTTTAGGGTCAGGTCGTGGTTGCGCCGTCACGCCTGCGTGGCTCCGCGTTCACGCGGCCGGTTCCGCGACGACCTTACTGACGATGTGCTCGGCGATGGCCAAAGACGCGGTTGCGCCCGGTGATGGCGCGTTGCGGACGTGCACAATCCGTCCACGGATCGACAACACGAAGTCGTCCACCAGGCTGCCGTCCCGGGCGACCGCCTGCGCGCGTACGCCGGCCGGCCCCCGCACGACGTCAGCGGCCTGTAGCTGCGGGACGTACCGGCGGGCCTGCGCGACGAACGCGCGCCGGCTGGCCGTCCGCAGGATCTCACGTGCTCCGGTCTTCCAGTGCGTGCGGGCCATCTTGTGGAAGCCAGGCCAGGCAAGCGTCGCGCGCAGGTCCGATCCCGCGACGGTCAGGGCCGTGTATCCTTCCCTGGCAGTCGCCAGAACCGCGTTCGGGCCGACCAGGATCTCGCCGTCCACCCGTTTGGTCAGATGGATGCCGAGAAACGGGTACCGCGGGTCCGGTACCGGATAGATCAGTCCTCGCACCAGCCCCCGACGCTCCGGCCGTAGCAGCCAGTAGTCGCCACGAAATGGGATGATCTGCGGTGAGGGATCTTCCCCGGTGAACGCCGCGACCTGGTCGGACTGCAGCCCCGCGCAGGCGATGAGAAGGTCGAACGGCCCAGCCGTCTCGGTCACCTCCGTGACCGTGCCGCCGGCCTTCAACGTGGTCGCGTGGCTGCCGTTGGGGGTCACCCGGGCCGTTCCCCGGATCCGCAGACCCAGCCGAACGCCGTCGCCGCGTTCCTCGACCGACACGACCTCGGCACCTGTACGGACCGACCCGCCCGCGTCCAGGATGTCGTCCCGCAGCGCCCGGGCCACGGCCGGGTAGTCCACGATCGCGGTCGTGGGGGAGTACAGCGCGGCCACCCCACGGGCATGCGGTTCGTAGCGGCGCAGGCCGGCCGGGTCCAGCATGGTCGTGTCCGGGACGCCGTTGGCGTGGGCGCGGTCGGCGATGTCGGCGAGCCTGCCCAGCTCGCTGGTGTCAACCGCTACGACGATCTTCCCGCACTCGTCGTAGCGGATGCGGTGGGCGGCGCAGTACTCCTTGAGCAGCGCGACACCGCGTCGGCACAGTGTCGCCTTCAGCGAGCCGGGCTGGTAGTAGAGCCCGGCGTGGACCACCCCGCTGTTGTGCCCGGTCTGATGCCGGGCGACGTCGTGTTCCTTCTCGAAGACCGTGACGGTGGCGCCCGGATCGATCTGTCCGATCCGTCGGGCCACCGCCAAGCCCACGATCCCACCGCCGATGACCGCGACCCGACCCGCCACGTGTCCTGCCCCCTCTGGTTGTTTGCCACCATTGGTGTGGCCTGCCCCCAGTATCAGGGGACGTGGGCGGGCGGGCGGTCGGTCTCGTCCCTGCGTGGATCCCCTCGAACGCCGTTGGGTAGCGGCCTTCTACCCGAACAGCCCTCTACCCGACGAACCTCCTACCCGACGAACCTCCTACCCGAAGAAGTGGCCGGGTGGGTAGGCCCGGTCGGTTCGGGAGCGCGGCATGCCCCGGAGCGCATCGGTCAGCGTCCGCGCGGTGTTGACCAGCGGCACATGACTGAACGCCTGCGGGAAGTTGCCGACCATGCGCCCCAGCCGCGGGTCGTACTCTTCCGCCAGCAGCCCCACGTCGTTACGCAGGGCCAGCAGCCGTTCGAACAGCTCCTGGGCCTCGCGCACCCGCCCCGACAGCGCGTAGTTGTCGGCGAGCCAGAAGGTGCAGGCCAGGAAGGCGCCCTCACCAGCGGGCAGCCCGTCCACGGCACCGTCCTCGGCGGTCGGGTAGCGCAGTACGAAGCCGTCCTGCATGAGCTCACGTTCGATGGCGCTCACCGTGCCGACGACCCGCGGATCCGTCGCGGGCAGGAAGCCGACCAGCGGCATGTACAGCAGGGCGGCGTCCAGCTCGGTGGAGCCGTAGAACTGCGTGAAGGTGTTGCGGTCGGGGTCGAAGCCCCGGATGCAGACCTCGTTGTGGATCTCGGCTCGCAGCGCCGTCCAGCGGTCCAACGGGCCGGGCAGGCCCGACTCGGTGATGCCCTTGATCGCCCGGTCGGCCGCCACCCAGGCCATGACCTTGGAGTGGACGAAGTCCCGCCGCGGCCCTCGGACCTCCCAGATGCCCTCGTCAGGCTTACGCCATCCGGTCTCCAGGAAGTCCATCAGCTTGGACTGCAGGGCCCAGGAGTCGTCGCGGCCGTCCACCTCGGTCGCCATCCGGGCCACATGCAGCGCGTCCAGTACCTCGCCGTAGACGTCGAGCTGGAACTGTTCGACGGCGCCGTTGCCGACCCGTACGGGCGACGAACCCTCGTAGCCGGGCAGCCACGGCACTTCGTACTCGGTGAGCCGGCGTTCACCGCCGACCCCGTACATGATCTGGACCTGGGAGGGGTCACCGGCCACCGCGCGCAGCAGCCATTCCCGCCACGCGGTGGCCTCGCTGGTGAAGCCGGCATCGAGCAGAGCGAGCAGGGTGATGGTGGCGTCGCGCAACCAGCAGTAGCGGTAGTCCCAGTTGCGGACGCCACCGATCATCTCCGGCAGGGATGTGGTGACCGCCGCGACGATGCCGCCGGTGGGGGCGTACGTCAGCGCCTTGAGGGTGATCAGGGACCGCCGGACGGCCTCCTGCCACTGTCCGTCGTAGGTGCAGCCGGCCATCCACTCCGCCCACCACGACTCGGTGAGATCGATCGCCCGGCGGACGTCGATCTGGGTGGGCGCGCGACGGTGTGAGGGACACCAGGTCAGGGAGAACGGCACGGACTGGCCGGCGGACACCGCGAACTCCGCGAAGGTGGCCATGTCGTGGCCCTCCATCGGCGCGGTTGTACGCAACGTCACCGCGTCCGGCCCGGCGACCGCGATCATCGTGTGATCGTCCAGCCGTCGCACCCAGGGGACGATCGAGCCGTAGTCGAACCGGATGCGGGTCTCGCTGCGCATCCGCACGGTGCCTTCGACGCCCTCGACCAGCCTCAGCACGATGTGCTCGCCCGAGCGCGGGTACATGGCGTCGACGATGCGCACGGTTCCGTTCGCCGTGGTCATGTCGGTTTCCAGGACGAGGGTGTCACCCCGGTAGCGGCGGCTCACCGCGAGCACGGGATCGACCGGCGCGATCTTCCAGTGGCCGGAGTCGTTGTCGCCGAGCAGGGCGGCGAAACAGGCGGTCGAGTCGAACCGCGGTAGGCACAGCCAGTCAATCGAACCGTCCCTGGAGACCAGCGCGGCCGAATGTGTGTCGCCTATCACCGCGTAGTCCTCGATACGGGAGGGCACGGTCTCTCCGGGGTTTCTTGGGGCCTGCGGCGACGCGAGGAGACGGACTCCACGGATCGCTTCGCGATCCGCTGGCCCCCCATGATCACGTCGTCCCTGGCCGGTGTGGACAGGTCGGGTGTGATGAACATCCCTCGCGTTCGCGCGGGCAAGACCGCTTACCTTAAGGCCTCGCCGCAACAGCTAGGTTGGGGGCACGCCGTACTGGTGGTGGCCCGGTCAGACGGCGCTGTGAGGCCGCTCTGTGAGATCTCGTCCGAGGGAAGGTTCCCGACCGTGAGCGACGTTGCGGACACCGCCCCACCGGCACGGGTCCGACGCCCGCCCGAGTCGGTGACGGCGGGGCTGCGCCGGACCCTCACCGATCGACGCCACCGGCGCTGGGTGGTGCTCGGCGGGTTGGCGTTCGCCGCTCTGACCGCCTTCGGCGTGTATGTCGCGGTCGCCGGACCGTCACCTCGGATCGAGGCCGTGGTCTATTTCACGGCCACCGCCACGGACGCGCAGAAGGAGGCGGTCCGCGCTGCGTGCCCCACCGCCGGCCAGGCCGTCCAGGAGGTACGTGATCACAACACTACCGAGGCCAGCCGCGTGTATCCGCTGCGTTACGACATCACGTTCGCCTCCCCGGCGGACAAGGCCATGATCTACCGGTGCGTGCACGCACAGTCGAATGTGATCGGCATCAGCGAGTTCAGGGCCGGGGAGTGACCCGCCGGGCCGCTTCCTTGCAACCCGCCTGACCGCCGGCCGGCCCGGCCCTGCGACTACCGATGGGACTACCGATAGGGGCCCTTACAGGTAGGGGCCGGAATGGGCGTCCGGCTTGGTGGTCTGTACCAGGGCGCGGCCGTCGCGGAGCGCGAACAGTTCCGCCAACGTCATGGTCGGCCCGACGCCCTGGGTGGTGCCGAGCCAGGCGGTGGCCTCGTCGTAGGACAGCGGTCCCACCTCGACCTGAGCCAGGCACCTCCCCGGGCGCACGATCGCCGGGTGCAGCTGAGTAAGATCATCGTTGGTGGTCAGTGCGACCAGGACGTCGCGACCCTGCCCGACCAGGCCGTCAGTCAGGTTGAGCAGCCGCGACAACGCCTGGCCCGAGGAGCCTCTGAGGTCACCGCGGACCAGTTCGTCGCAGTCCTCTATCACCAGCAGCCGCCATCGTCGGCGGGTCTCGCGCACCTCGCGCGTTTTGCCGGCCTGCGCCGTGCCACGGTCACCGGCACCGCTTGCGCCGTTTGCGTGATCATGAATGCGTCGACCGGGACCGTCCGCGTCATCGCCACCGTCATCCTGGACGCCGTCATCCCGGTCGTCATGGTCCCGGTCGCCGTCCTGGTCGCCGTGGTCCTGGTCGCCATGGTCCTGGTCGCCGTGGTCCTGGTCGCTGTGGTTCGGGTCATTGTCCTCGGTCTCATCCTCGCCGTCGTCGTCGAAGCCGATCGCAACTTCCATCAGGTAGCCGGGATCGGCGAACAGCGACTCCGGGTCCAGAACGCAGTCAACCTGGCACCAGCGCCGCCACTCGTGGGCCAACGCCCGCAGCACGGTGGTCTTTCCGGTGCCGGCCGGTCCGTGCAGAAGGATCAGTCGGCCGACCAGCGTTTCGTGACTCACGGTCATGAGCCTGTCGAGTGCGCCGACCGCGCTGCTGGCGTAGTTGCGGCGGATCGACGCCCATGATGTCGTGGCCGCCTCGCGGGCGGTACGGGTCGGACCGCGTCGCGCGGACATGTACCAGAAGCCCATCGTGACAGCGCTGTCGGCTTCCGATTCGGCGACCGCCTCACGCACCACCCCGTCGAGGACGGTGCGTGCCAGTTCCTCGCTGACCGCCGTCACGGTCACCTCGCCGCCGCCCCCGCGCCACCGCACAGCACGCAACGTCCAACCCTCACCTGCGGCAAGGCGTGAGTCACGTGAGTCCTCCACGACCGTGCGTAGCACCTGCGCGCCGGCGGGTAGCAATGATGCACCCGACCGCAGGCGGTCGATCCGGGCGCTGTGCGCCCATGGTTGCTCACCTGTGGTGAACGGAGCCAGCGCGAGGGCGTCGACTACGTCGTACGGCGTATCCGAGTCGTCAAGGCCGACCACAAACGGAAGTCCGGTGCTGCGATCCAGGGACTTCGTGGCAGGCCAAGATCCAGGCTGCGGCACCTTCTGCGGAGGGACGGGCACACCACCGATAGTCGATGACCAGCCTCGCCGACACCACCGACTTTCGGTATTCGCTGTCCTGGGAGTCGCCGAGGCGACTCGCCTGGTGCCCTCGGGCCGCACCGTCCCAACCCGCCGCACCGTCCCAACCCGCCGCACCGTCCCAACCCGCCGCCCCGGCCGAGGTCTCCGTCCGCGGATCGTGGGTGCGTCGGTTGGCGGGTGTGTTCCGCGGGCTGTGACCGGGTTGATTCGTCGCACGCTGACGATCTTTCGAGGTTTGTACGCCGAAAATGGCCTTGTTGATCGCACAAAGCTCGAAAGATCGTTTCTGGTGGCTGGATTCGGTAGCCGTGTCCGCTGCCTGCACAGTGGGTCGACATCCTGCGGCATCCGCAGGATGTATCGCTCATTCACGGACGTGCGAGGATACGTGCGCCTCCGATTCCTTCCCCGTCGGGCGGTAGGAGACCGAGCTGGGTGCTCACCTCCGTCCGAAAGCGCATCCCGGGTAGCCAGAAGTGATCTGCGATGGCAAAATGTTCGCCAAGCGGGAACGATCCGCCCGGGTCCTGGTCCACGAGCAGCGCGCGTGCGCGTCCCAGAATTGCTACCGCGTCCTCCTCGACATGAAATCCGATCTCGGGAATGTCCTCCGGCCACATGGCGTCGAGGATCTGTTCGCCGAATGCGCAGGATGCCCCCCACCAGCTGTCCCAGCCGGGCAGGCTCTTTCCGAAGTAGACGGCGTACTGGTCGGCCCAGCGGCCTTGGAGGCCCATCGCATATGCGGACGAACCAATCTGCCGGGTCACGTTCAGGTCGGCGACGGCCGCGAAACCGAGAACCTGCCATCGGCGGACCGGTCTGGTCGACAGCCAGCCCACGCACGGGGTCATTATTTCCCACTCGTCGGGCGAAAAATCTGCGACCTCCGCGTTTGGACGCGGAACCAGCACGGTGGTGGTTACTTCCGCCACGTCAAACCACAGGTCGCCGCCGTTGGCTTCGGTCGGTGGTCTGGCGCCGATCCAGCATGCCCGGCCCTGCCATGCGCCCGACGCCGGCGATGTCGTCACCCACTGCTCGCCCGCGTCGAGATAGGTCCGTAGTAGCGCGGCCTCGGCCGGCTCACCGTTACCAAGGAGCTCATCCACCAGCCGGCGCGTCGGCGACCCGGCTGCCCACATGCGCAGATGATCTGCGTATGCCATGTCCAGTGTTCCGGTCATCCTCGGCCTTCTCCACGGTCCAGGGCCATCGTCCACATGAAGGGCACCGGGCCACCGTCGGGAATCTCCACCTGACCTGCGGCACGAAACAACGCAGCCTCACCGTATGTCTCCGCACGCCGCCCCCGACGGAACAGCACCCGTCCGGTGGATCCGCCGATGACGTATGACCCGTCCGGCAGTTTACGGACCGGGCGGGTGAGGACGAAGTCCTTGGCCAGCAGCAGCGGGAACGGTTCGTCGGGATGGTGGGTCAGCGTGGGGATTTCCTGGATGCCGGCTTCGATCGCTGCGGCGAGGAGGACGTTCTGCAAGGTGACTTTCGTGCCGTCGGGAAGCCCGACCGCATGAAGCGGTTCGCCTTTCCAGCCGTGTTTCTTCAGCTGCGCCGCGACCGCCCAGACGGAAGAGCGCCGGAAGTAGGAGTCGGTCACCGAGATCATCTGCTCCACATCGAAGCCATCGGCCGACGATCAATAACCATGTCCGGGTCGTGATCGGGCGGGTTTGTTACCCCGAACTGGGCGGATACCGCCGTCCGGAAGCGGACACCCGGAGCAGGGGAAGGCTCGTCGAGGTAGGGGTTGTCCGCTTCCGGAGCTCCCCTGCGCAAGCCGGCCATGGCTTCAGCGCGTCCAACAATTACCCATGAACCCGAGTTCTCCTCGCCGCCGTGCTCCGGTGCATCCTCGTTCCACAGATTGGCAAGCTCGTCGGTTGAGAAGGCTTCGTGGGCAGACTCCCAGAAGTGCGAGTCGCAGGTTGCCTTGCCGAAAAAGATGGTGATGTCCCAGGCCAGCGCAGGAGGTATTCCTGATACAGGGGCAATCGGCGAGCTGGTTTCCGTGTCGGTTCGTAGATCGCGACCGGTCAGGAGTGAGTAACCGACTGCCTGCCAGACCGCCATCTGCCGGATGGCGATCCACCCGGCAAACGGCGTCTGTCGCGCCAGAAAGCGCGGGGGAAGCGCCGCAAGCTCCGCGAGATCCGCCGGCGGTCGAGGGATTATTATCATGAGGGATATTTCGACCGGATCGAACCACAGGTCACCCGCTGAGACCTGGTTCAGATCCGGCGGATACCAGCCCAGCCAGCACCGCCGGCCACGCCAGAGGCCAGCCGACTCAGGCGTAGGTACCCACTCTCCCCGGCTACCGCGGTGGGCCTGCATGAGGTCACGCTCAAGGTTCAGTCCGTTCGCGTTCAGAGCGGCAATCATGTTATCTGCCGCGTTCTTGCTCGTCAGGTCCCGAAGGTAGCGGGCAAAACATTCAGCGAGGGTGGGGACAGGCGAGGTTTTCGAATGAATTTTCATCTCTTGTTCCGTATCCTCGGCGGCTCCAGGCGGCCCAGGAGCGGAAACGGAGAGCCGTCCGGATTGTTCGGCTGGCGGGCGGTCCGGAACAGGGCTGCCTCGCCCCATGTCTGCGGATCGTCGTTTCTTCTATGCAGAATCGCACCTTCGGTGCCGCCGCGGACCAGTGTTCCGTCTGAAAGCTGGCGGATTTCATGATTTAGGAGAAAGGACGGCGATTTTCCTCGCTCGTAGGGGAAGGGTTCGTCGGGGTGGTGGCGGACGGTCGGTATCTCCTTCAGGCCCGCCTCGCGTGCGGCCAGGAGGCGACGGTTGTCGATACTCAGCAGTGAGCCGTCGGGGAGCTCGACGATATCGATGGGGTCGCCGTTCCAGCCGCCGGTTCGCATACTCTCCACCAAGTCAGGGAATTTCATTCCGTCTCGTGTTTTTGAGCTGACGTTCTCCTGGCTGAACCGTATGGTATGCGGATTCTCCAGGCTGTGGACCGGTGGGGTCCATCCGCGGGCGACGTCGCGTGCCGCGCGGGCTTCTGAGCCGAGGATACGCCCGGTCATCCGGCCGGGTAGTTCGCCGCCGCCGGCCATCGCCATCGCGGGCGATGGGAACAGGTCGGGGATGCCCTGGAGAATCGTGGTGGTGTAGGCGCGGGCTCCGCGCAGGTTTGTGGTGATGGTGCCCAGGTGGGTGCGGGTGGCGGTGAGGGCGTGGCGGGTGAGGGCGGTGGCGGTGTGGAGGGCGGTGGTGAGGGCGTGGCCGTCGCGGATGGCTTGGCTGGTGCCGCGTAGGCCGCGGGCGAGGCCGGCGGTGGTGGTGAGGCCTTTGGTGGCGGGGATGCAGTCGAGGAGGGCGAGGCCGACGTCCCAGCCGGAGGCGTCGCCGTGGGC
>NZ_CAUVXP010000122.1:0-17384 GCF_963555955.1 Protofrankia sp. Cas3 | reverse complement strand
GCGGGGGCGGCCCATACCATGACGATCCTGGACGAGGCGACCCTCGCAGGGACGGTCAGCGCGGCGGGTACCCACCACCGGCGGAGGCCTACCGGGGCGGCGGCCGACCCGAAACCGGCCAACCCATAGGGGGGCAGCCGACTTCCCCATATGGCGATCCGTATGGTGGCGGTCCGCGCTACGACGACCCCTACGGTGGGAGGGAAGGCCAGCACCGCGGTGGGACAGACCGTCATGACCCGCGTGACCAGCGGGCTACCCGCATACCCGGCCCACCTCAGGTCGGGCCTGGCCCGACCGTGGCCGGCCCTGGGGTTCCCGCCGGCCATCGCCCGCCCTACGATCGTGCAATTCCAGACGGCCAGCGCGACCCGCGACGCGACGTCCGGCCAATTGATCCCGACGACAACATGCACGAGCAGGAGACGTACCGTCCAGATCAGCTTCCCCCCGCCCCGCGCCGGAGCCCACCCCAGCGCGAGCGACCGGCTGGAGCCGCCCCACCACCTCAGACCGATCGCGGCTGGTAGGCCGCTATGAACGGATCCGCACCCAGCAACCTGGTGCTACTTGTCGTTAAAATCAGTTTTTTGGTGCTACTGTGGGCATTTGTCCTCGCCGCTGTCCGGGCCGTCCGGCTGGACGTGTTCGGGCCGACAAAACGCCAACAGCAGAACCTTCAGGCGGCAGCACGCCCGCTCCGCCCGACGCCCGCCCGCCAAGCGCCACCAGCGCGACCGCCGAGCAAGCCTCCCAGTCGGCGATCGCGAACACCGAGCAAACTTGTCGTTACTAAGGGTCAACTTGCGGGGACGATGCTTCCACTTGGACCGATGCCTGTCACCATCGGACGGGCGCAGGATTCAACTCTGGTCCTGGAGGACGACTTCGCCTCGGCGAGGCATGCAAGACTCGTCCCCCACGACGGCCAGTGGTTCGTCGAAGATCTGGGCTCGACCAATGGCACATACCTCGACCGCACGAAGGTGACCAGTCCCATGCCGGTACCTCTCGGCGCGCCGGTCAGGATCGGGAAAACCGTCCTGGAGCTTCACCGGTGAGCCTTAGGCTTCACTACGCCGTTCGCTCGGACGTCGGCCACGTCCGAGAAGGCAACGAGGATTCCGCCTATGCGGGCTCGCGGCTGGTAGCCGTAGCCGACGGCATGGGCGGACACGCGGCCGGTGAGGTCGCCTCCTCCACCGTGATCTCCCAGCTAGCCGACCTGGACGCGGACGTCGGTAGCGGCGAGATCCTGCACGCGCTGGCGGATTCGGTGGACCAGGCCAACGCCGAGCTGCGCGCAATGGCCAGCGAGGACGGCTCGCTCGAAGGCATGGGCACGACAGTCACCGCGCTGCTGCTGTCGGGAATCAGTCTCGGCGTGCTACACGTCGGCGATTCACGCGCCTACCTGCTGCGCGAAGGCGTCCTGCGCCAGGTGACCCATGACCACACGCTGGTCCAGGATCTGGTCGACCAGGGACGGATCACCCCCGCGCAGGCCGACACGCATCCACAGCGGTCATTACTGATGCGTGCCCTTGACGGGCGCGACGTCGAGCCGGACCTGTTCATCCAGGACGCGATCACCGGCGACCGGTACCTGCTGTGCACCGACGGTCTGTCCGGGGTCGTGACCGAGGCGACCATCCACGATGCGCTGCTGCTGCCCGGCCCGCAGGATGTCGTCGACAGGCTGGTCGAACTCGCGCTCAAGGGCGGCGGTCCCGACAACATCACGGTCGTCGTCGCCGACGTGGTGGAGGACGATGACGAGGGTGACAACCGCCCGCTGATCGCCGGTGCCGCCGCGGAGAAGCGGATCGTGCCGGGTGCCGCGGCCGCCCGTACCGGCCCGAACCCGCAGTTCCCCGACCACGAGTCACCGGCCGCCAAGGGTGCCAGGATCGGTCGGATCGGCACCCACCGTCGCGACCCGGACCCCGGTGACGCACCCGATGCGGCCTCGGCCCGACGCCATGTCCCCCGGCCGGTACTCGCCGGTCTGTGCGCCGTCGTGCTCCTCGGTGCCGCGGCCCTGGGGGCCTGGTTCTACCTCCACCGGCACTACTACGTGGGTGTGGACGACAACCAGCATGTAGCAATCTTCGAAGGGGTGCCCGGGACCTACGTCGGGATCCCCCCGCACTGGTTCAAGGAGTCCGTGAATCCCGTCATCGCGGTGAGTGATCTCCAAAAGTCCGCAAGCGACGATGTGACCAATGGTTACCCGGTGAGCAGCCTCGGCGCGGCGCGCGACTTCGTCACGAACCACCTCAGGCAGAGCCTCAAGAGTGTGGTGCCGGACATCACGGGTTCGACCGCGTCGCCGACGCCGTCGGCAACGGCGACACCGACAGCCACCGCGGACGCCGGCCTGACCGGGGAGACGGCCGCCGGAAACTCCCAGGCCGGTTCCGGAAACGTCACCGTCTCGGTACCGTGCGGCACCACCTCATTGCCCACCTGCGCCCCGTCGCCCGCCGCACCAGGATGACGCCCGCAGGATGACAGGCCTCCCCCCGCTCCGCGGCAAGGCGGTCGACCTCACCGGAACCTTCGCCCGGTCCCCGGTCCCGGCCGGAGCGCAGCTACCGCCCTATCGCCAGCGGGAGCTGTGGTTGCTCCTGTTCGCGGGCCTGCTCGCGACGGCCGCGCTGGCAGCCGTGGTGCTGGCGGTCGACGGGACCATCACCCCGTCGGTCTTCACCTACGGCCTGGGCTTCGGGGCGCTGTGGGGGCTCGCGCACCTCGCGGTACGGCGGTTCGCGCCGGCCGCCGACCCCATCCTGCTGCCGCTTGTCGCGGCCCTCAACGGTCTCGGCCTGGTTATGATCTACCGGCTGGACCTGGCCAGGGCCGCTGCCGCGGTACGGGCCGGTAAACACGTTCCGGCTGGCACGGCCCAGCTCCAGCTGGTGTGGACGCTGCTCGCCCTCATCGTTTTCGTGCTGGTCCTGGCCGTCGTCCGGGACCACCGGACGCTGTCGCGCTACGCCTACACCGCCGGTCTCGTCGGGTTGGTGTTCCTGCTACTGCCAGCCATGCCGCTGATCGGTGCGACCATCAACGGCGCCCGGCTGTGGCTGCGGATCGGCCCGTTCACCTTCCAACCGAGTGAGATTTCGAAGATCATTCTAATGATCTTCTTCGCCGGCTACCTGGTGAACAAGCGCGACGTCCTCTCGGTGGTCTCCCGATCCTTCCTCGGGATGCACTTCCCGCGCGCCCGCGACCTCGGACCGGTCCTCGTGGCATGGCTGGCGAGCCTCGGTGTCCTGGTCGTCGAGAAGGATCTCGGGTCGTCCCTGCTGTTCTTCGGCATGTTTCTGGTCATCCTCTACGTCGCGACCGAGCGGGCGTCCTGGGTCGTGATCGGGCTCGCTCTGTTCATGCTCGGCGCGGTGCTGTCCTACCAGCTGTTCGGGCACGTCCAGGTCCGGGTGGACGGCTGGCTGCACGCGTTCGACGGTGACAACCCCAGCAACAAATCGTTCCAGCTGGTACAGGGCCTGTTCGGGTTCGCGGCCGGCGGAATCACCGGTACCGGGCTCGGGCAGGGCAGCCCGCAGCGGGTTCCGTTCGCCAACACCGACTTCATCGTCGCGAGCATCGGCGAGGAACTCGGCCTTGCCGGGATCATGGCGATCCTCGTCATCTACGGGCTGGTCGTGACGCGTGGCCTGCGAGCCGCCGTCGGCGCCCGTGACCCGTTCGGCAAGATGCTGGCGACCGGCCTGTCCGCGTCGCTGGCCCTGCAGGTCTTCGTACAGGTCGGAGGCGTCATGCGGCTCATCCCGTTGACCGGTCTGACCCTGCCGTTCATCTCCTATGGAGGATCGTCGATCGTTTCCAACGCCGCCATCATCGCGTTGCTGCTGCGGATCAGTGACTCCTACCGGCGCCCGGCGTCGGCCACGCCGGCCGCGCCGCTGTTCGACCCGACCGCGGTGGCCGACAGCCCGACGCAGGTGGTGAAGACAACATGAACGCACCCATCCGCAAGGTCGCCATCGCGTGTCTGGTGTTGTTCGCCGCGCTGCTGATCAACGCCAACTGGCTGCAGGCCGAGAACGCCGACACCCTGCGGCACAAGCCCGGCAACGCCCGCCAGATCACCGCACGGCTCGAGCGGGAGCGGGGTTCGATCGCCGTGGCCGGCGGTCAGGCGGTCGCAAGCTCCGTCCCGGTGGACGACGAGTACAAGTTCCAGCGGCAGTACCCGGCCGCGAAGCTCTACTCCAACATCGTCGGCTACTACGGGCTGTACACCTCCGCTGGCCTGGAGCGATCCCAGAACGACTTCCTGTCCGGTGAGGACCAGCGGCTGTTCGTGTCCAAGGTCTCCGACCTGGTAACAGGCCACGAACAGCGGGGTGGGAGCATTGTCACCACGTTGGTCCCGCAGATCCAGCAGGTGGCGACCACCGCGCTCGGCAACCGCAAGGGGGCGGTGGTGGCGCTCGACCCGAGAACAGGCGAAATCCTCGCCATGGTGACCAGCCCGAGCTATGACCCGACGCAGCTGGCCAGCCACAACGACACGACGGCCAGTAAGGCCGCCCAGGCGCTCAACACCGACCCTGACAAGCCGCTGCTCAACCGCGCAGCCCAGGAGACGTACCCGCCCGGCTCGACGTTCAAGCTGATCACCGCGGCGGCAGCCCTGACCGCCGGCCACCAGCTCGAGGAGCGCATCGCCGCCCCCGACGCACTTCCGCTGCCGCAGAGCCGGACCGTCCTGCCGAACTTCGCCGGCGAACGCTGCGGCGACGGCGAGACCGACACGCTCATCCACGCCCTGACGATTTCCTGCAACACCGCGTTCGCCAAACTCGGCATCGACCTCGGTGACGCCGCCCTGCGGGCGCAGGCCGAGGCGTTCGGCTTCAACTCGACCGTGCCCGACTTCCCCCTGGCACAGGTACCGAGCGTGTATCCAACCGCTAAACTCGACGGTGCGCAGACCGCGCAGTCGGCCATCGGGCAGTTCGACGACAAGGTCACGCCGCTGCAGATGGCCCAGGTGGCCGCGGCAATCGGCAACAACGGGGTCATGATGCGGCCCTACCTCGTGTCCGAGCTACTCGGCCCCGACCTGAAGGCAATCAGCCGGACCGAACCCGAGGTCTACAAACGACCGGTCAGACCCGACGTCGCCGCCAACCTGAACACCATGATGCAGAGCGTCGTCACCAGCGGCACCGGCACCAAGGCGCAGATTCCCGGGGTCGCCGTCGCCGGCAAGACCGGCACTGCCGAGCACGGCGACAACGAGCCCCCACACGCCTGGTTCGTCGGCTTCGCCCCGGCGATCAACCCGACCGTCGCCGTCGCGGTGATCGTCGAGAGCGGCGGCGGCGAGCTCAGTACGGGCGGCGCGGTGGCCGCACCCGTGGCCCAGCAGGTCATGAAGGCCACATTGGACGCCCGCCGGTGACGCCTCCAGCCCCGCCGGGCTTCGGCGAACCGTACCCCGGTGCCGCGGCACCGGCCAGCCCGCCGCCAGCGCCTGTCGCGCCACAGCCGGGGTCACTACCGGTGGGGCCGCCGCCGGTCCCGCCGGCTGTCGCTCCGGTGGTCGCGCACCCCTTCGGCGGCTCACCACTGGGCACCGTCCTGGACGGCCGGTACCTGCTGGAAGGACGGATCGCCACCGGCGGCATGGGTGAGGTGTGGCGGGGTCTCGACCAGACCCTCGGCCGTCCCGTCGCGGTGAAGCTGCTGCGTCCCGAGTACGCCAGCGACGAGTCGTTCCTCGTCCGTTTCCGCGGCGAGGCCCGGCACGCCGCCCGGGTGTCGCACCCGGGCGTGGCGTCGGTCTACGACTACGGCGAAGTCCTCGTCCAAGGTAATCATCCGACCGCGTACCTGGTGATGGAACTGGTCGAGGGCGAGCCGCTGTCCGCGCTGCTGCACCGGGAGAAGCGCCTGTCCCCCGAGAAGACCCTCGACGTCCTCGGCCAGGCCGCGGACGCCCTGCAGGCGGCGCACGCCCTGGGGGTGGTCCACCGCGACGTCAAGCCCGGCAACCTGCTGTTGCGCACCGACGGCGCGGTCAAGGTCACCGACTTCGGCATCGCCCGCGCGGTCGACGCCGCACCGCTGACCGCCACCGGCATCATGATGGGCACGGCGTACTACGTCTCCCCGGAACAGGCATCCGGGCGGCCGGTGACACCGGCAAGTGACGTGTACTCCCTGGGCGTGGTCGCCTATGAGTGCCTCGCCGGCCGGCGTCCCTTCGACGACCGCAACCCGATCGTCGTCGTGATGGCGCACCAGCAGGACGAACCTCCGCCGCTGCCGCCCGACGTGCCCGAAGCGGTCCGCGGGCTCGTGCAGGCCGCGATGGCGAAGGATCCGGCCCGCCGGCCGGCGTCCGCCGGCGGGTTCGCACGCACCGCCGCCGCGATCCGCCGGAGCCTGTGGAGCGCCGACGCGACCCGCCGGGGCGTCGGCCCGGGGGCCGTGCCGCACCCGGGCTCGGATACCACCGCCAGGCGTCCCGGTCCGGCCGGTAGCCGTGGCGGGCCGGACTTCGCGCCGGGGCAGCCCGCCCGGGAGCGGCCGCCGTCGTGGACCCGCCAGCCGTCCTGGAACACCGGATCCCCCGAGGAGATCCGGTCCCGCTGGGACGCTCGGTCCAGCTGGAATGTGGAGCCCCACAACGGCCAGGCACGTGACCACGGCGCCGTTCGCGGGTCATTCCAGGAAGCGTCCGACGACGGTGCGGGCCCGGCCGGCGGCACCCCATCCGCGCCCTGGGATGCTCGAACCCACACCCCGTCGTCCGCCCCCACCGGCCGGCCGGACGTCGCGCAGTCGGACATCCATGCCTGGCAGCCGTCTCCCGCGAACCGCACCGCGCTCCGGCCGCCCGGTGGACGGGCGGCCCGGCGGCGAGCTGACGGCGGCTCGCCCGGCGAGGGCCGACGAAAGCTGTCGCTACCCGTCCTGATTCTCCTTCTGATCGCCACCGTGGCCGTCACCGCGCTGATCACTCGGACGATCGCCGGAAGTAACGGGTCAGCCACAAGCGCACCGCCGCCGAGCTGGGCGGTGCACGTGCCTCGGGCCGGGGGTGGCATCGTCACCGATGACAGCGTGACCGGGAACGACCGGAAGGGCGAGCACGGGTGGCAGGCGTGACTGAGGTGTTCGGGACCGAGCCCCGCCTGGTGGGTGAGCGCTACGAGCTGGGCGAGATCCTCGGTTACGGCGGTATGGCCGAGGTCTACCGCGGTCGCGACGTGCGGCTCGGGCGCGAGGTCGCGGTCAAGACGCTGCGCGCTGATCTCGCACGCGACGAGACCTTCCTGGCCCGGTTCCGACGCGAGGCGCAGTCGTCCGCGGCGCTCAACCATCCCGCGATCGTGTCCGTCTACGACACCGGCGAAGACCTGATCAACGGCATGACCATTCCGTACATCGTGATGGAGTACGTGGAGGGACGCACCCTGCGCGACGCACTCCAGCGCGAGGGTCGGTTCACCGAACGCCGGGCCATGGAAATCACCTCCGACGTGTGCGCCGCGCTCGACTACAGCCATCGGATGGGCATCATCCACCGGGACATCAAGCCCGCGAACGTGATGCTCTGCCTGGACGGCTCGGTCAAGGTGATGGACTTCGGCATCGCCCGGGCGACTGCTGCCACCGCGTCCCACATGACGCAGACCGCCGCGGTGATCGGCACTGCCCAGTACCTGTCGCCCGAACAGGCGCGTGGGATCCGGGTGGACGCCCGCAGCGATGTCTACTCGACCGGAGTACTGCTCTACGAGCTGCTGGCCGGACTGCCACCGTTCCGTGGCGACTCCCCGGTCGCCGTCGCCTACCAGCACGTGCGGGAGAACCCGGCGCCGCCGTCCACCCATGACCGCGACATCACCCCCGATGCCGACGCAATCGTGTTCAAGGCGATGGAAAAGGATCCCGACCGCCGCTACTCCACCGCCGGGGAGATGCGCGACGACCTCGAACGTGCTCTTACCGGCCGGCGCATCTACGCGCCACCACTCATGGGCGACCAGCTCGCCACCCGGATGAACCCACCCGGGCCGCCAACGGGGACGCAGGTGATCTCCCGTGATCGTGACGCCTACTACGGGGACGACTACCCGGACTCCCACGACGACCCCTACGGCAAGACGGCATACGGCCAGAACGCCTACGACCAAACCGGCGGCTACAACCGGGCGGGCGGCGGTGGCACCGGTCTGAGCGACGGCGGCCCGGTCGACGCCGGAGCGCCGCCCGAGCCCGAGCGGCGGTCGGCCGCCTGGAAGTACATCCTGGCCGGGCTGTCGGTGGTGGCGGTCTTCGTCATCGTCACGTTGATGGCCACCAAATTCCTCGGTGGCAGCTCGACCGCCAACACCGCCAGCGGCACGACGAAGATCCCGGGAAACCTCGTCGGGCAATCGAAAACCGTCGCCGAGAACAACCTCAACAACGCCGGTTTCACCAACATCCGGTCGAATACCGTCCAGGACAATGCGCCAAAGGACCAGGTCACTGCGGTTGATCCGTCTTCGGGCACCACGGTGGCCAAGACCGCGCAGATCACCCTCAGCGTGTCGGCCGGTCCTGGAGCGTTCACCGTGCCGCCAGTGGTCGGCCTCAGCCAGAACGACGCGGTGACTCAGCTGAAGGCGGCCGGGCTCACGCCCAAGGTGGCTTCCTTCACCGGTGCGAGCACTCTGAAGCCGGGCTACGTCCAGTCCGCCGACCCCGATGTCGGAACATCGGTGACCTCCGGCGAGACGGTCACCATCTCCGTGGTCAGCCAGCAGATCACCATCCCGGACGTGACGAGCCAACCGCTCGACGCGGCACAGGCCACCCTGGAGGGGTACGGCCTCAAGGTGATCCAACAGTCCAGGGTGAGCAGTCAGCCGACCGGCACCGTGGTTGCCCAGAGCCCGCCGAGAAGCAGCTCGGTCAGCCGCACGTCGACCGTGACGCTGTATGTCTCACAGCAGCAGCAGACCGAGACCCAGACGCCGACCCAGACGCCGTCAGCGACGCCGTCCAGTAGTCCGTCGCCCTCCCCGAGCGCGACACCGTCGCCGTCGCCGACGGCCGCCTCCCCGACCTCGTCGAGTACCCGGCGCGGACCTTTTCAGTAGTGGGATCGATCGGGCCCAGGGTCAACGGGCCCAGGGTCAACGGGCCCAGGGTCAACGGGCCCAGGGTCAACGGGGGGCACCGGGTCAGGCGAAGGCCGTCTGACGCAGGGCTTCGACCTCTGCTGACAGCGCCGGCGCCAGCGCGAGCGCCATGTCGTCCCCGCAGACCGACAGCCAACGGGCCAGCAACAGGTGGCCGCCCTGGGTCAGTACGGATTCCGGGTGGAACTGGACGCCTTCCAGCGGCAGGGTCCGATGGCGCATCGCCATGACCACACCGCTCTCGGTACGCGCGGTCACCTCGATCTCGTCCGGCAGCGTTGCGGCATCCACCGCGAGCGAGTGATAACGCGTCGCGACAAACGGTGACGGCAGGTCCGCCAGCACACCGGTGCCGGCGTGCTGGACCACCGACGTCTTGCCGTGCAGCAGCTCGGGCGCCCGGTCGACCGTGGCCCCGAACGCCACCCCGAGCGCCTGATGGCCCAGGCACACCCCAAGCATCGGGACGCCGACCGCCGCGCACGCGCGCACCATCGGGACGCTCACCCCGGCCGCCTCCGGCGTTCCCGGCCCGGGTGAGACCAGCACCCCGGCGACACCGAGCGCGACAAGATCGTCAACGTCGACCTCGTCGTTGCGGCGGACGACGCTGTCCGCGCCGAGCTGGCCGAGATACTGCACCAGGTTGAACACGAACGAGTCGTAGTTGTCGACAACCAGGATCCGCATCTGCCTGTCCCCTCCGCCTATCCCTACCCGGAACCGGCCGGATGCTCCGGCGGATCGCGGCGACGCCGCTCGACCATAGTGACGACCAGCAGCGCTTCAGCCGCCGGCAGCGTCCGGATCCGGCTTGCCCGTCCCGACGTCGGCCTTCTCCGCATCCCGCAGCGCCCTGCGCAGGACCTTGCCAATCCCGATCTTCGGCAGTGGCTCGGTCCGAAATTCGAAGATCTTGGGAACCTTGTATGCGGACAGCTCCTTGGCTGCGTGTGCCCGCACCTCGTCGACGGTGAGCGACGCACCGGACCGCAGCACCAGAAAGGCCTTGACCGTCTCACCACGGTAGGCGTCCGGGACGCCGATCACGGCGACCTCGGCGACCTCGGGCATCGCCAACAGGACCTCCTCGATCTCGGTCGGGTAAATGTTGAATCCACCCGCAATAATGATCTCCTTCTTCCGGTCGACGATCTCGAACCAGCCATCGGCGTCCATCCGCGCGATGTCACCGGTGAGGATCCAGCCATCCTCGGTCAGCGTCGCTTTGGTGGCCTCCGGGTTCTCCCAGTAGCCGGCGAACACCTGCGGACCCCGCACCAGCAACTCACCGGGTTCGCCCACCGGCACTTCCCGGGTGGGGTCGTCCCTGTCGACGATTTTCGCTTCGGTGGACGGGACGGGCAGCCCGATCCATCCCGGGCGTGTCGTACCTCCCAACGGACCGGCGTGGGTCAACGGTGACGTCTCGGTCATGCCGTATCCCTCGACGACCGGCATACCGGTCGCGGCCTCCCAACGCCGCTGAAGATCGGCGGGAAGTTTCATCGCGCCGGACAGGCAGCCCCGCAGCGAGGTGAGGTCGACGCTCCGCGCCCGTGGGTTGTCCAACAGGGCCTGATAAATAGGCGGAACGCCCGGGAAAAGCGTCGGACGGTGCCTGACGATGGCGTCGAATACCATGGTCACGTCAAACTTCGGCAGCAGGACGACGTGCGCACCGAGCACCATTCCCTGAATCAGGCACAGCGTCATGCCGTAGGCGTGGAACATCGGCAGTACCGCAATAATCACCTCGTGGCCGAGGCGGGCGTCGACGATCCAGGCCCGACCCTGCTCGCCATTCGTGACGAGATTTCGGTGGGTCAGCATCGCGCCTTTGGCCGTTCCGGTCGTTCCCGTGGTGTACAGCAGGACTGCGACGTCGGACGGGGCTGCCTGGGCCGATGTGCTCACCGGCTCGGCTCGGCCGGTCCTCAGCACGTCCAGAAATGCGTGTGCCCGGGCGTCCGCAGGCAGGTCCGTCACAATCTCGGCACGCCTGCGCCGCGCCTTGGCGATGGGTAGCCGCAGCAGCAGCTGGTCCTTTTTCGGCAGGAAGTCCGGAATCGAGGTGGAGATGACCTCGCGCACCCTGGTCCGGCCGGATCGGCGGGCCGCCTCAACCGCCGCGTAGGTCCGGTCGAGGCAGATCACGTACTCCGCTCCGCAGTCGGCGAGCTGGTGGGTGAGTTCGGCCTCGGTATAGAGGGGATTCGCCTCGGCCACAATTGCGCCGAGCCGTACCGCCGCCTGGAAAGCGATCACGTGCTGCGGACAGTTCGGCAGGATCAGCGCTACCCGGTCACCCACCCGGACGCCCAGCTTTACAAGGCCGCCGGCAAATGCCCCGACCTGTTCGTCGAGGACGCTGTAGGTCGTGGTAGTACCAAAGAAGGAAATCGCCGGACTTGTCGGAAACCTGGCCACGACATTCTCGAACAACTGCCCCAACGTGATATCAGGGACCTCGACCTCCCTGGGGACACCCTCGACATACGACGACTGCCACGGCCTGTCAGCATAGGTGGTGGCTTCGGTCATGACGGTCTCCCGCTCGGTTGTCGATCCACCTGGCATCGCGGGCACGCTCCTAGTCAGTTTGCGGTTGAGCGTCATTCTGGCAAGGAAACGAACGGGAAACAGCTCGGAGCTCCCGGCGACAGGGACGCGGCAGGCAGGGCGGCAGCGGGAGCGCCCACCGTGGAGGCCGGGGAGTCGCCGGCAGCCTGGGCGTCGGCCGGACCGGCCCGCCTTCAGAGATCGTGCCGACCTGGCCGACCTGGCCGACCTGGCCGAACGTGTCCGACTGTACGGACCTGGCCGGACACGTTCGCAATGGCCCGTTCGGCCAGGCGTGAGCCCTGGCCTGTCTACCCTGTGGGACAGGTGGTCCGCAGTATCCCGGCCGATGCCCTCGGCCGGGATGGCCCCGGCCAGCCCACGAAGGTCGTCACGGTCCTCAAGGAGCCTCGAAGTGCCCGTTTCCCGGCGTCGCAAGAAGAAGTCGACCACGTCACCACCGCAGGTCACCCAGGTCCGCAAGCACAAGCCGCCGTCGCCGCCGTGGGTGGGCGTAATGATCCTGGCGCTCTTCGCGATCGGAGTCATCTGGCTGTTGGTCTACTACTTCTCCAACGGCAACGTCCCCGGACTGGACAGTCTAGGCGCCTGGAACATCCTGATTGGGTTCGGTTTTGTCGTGGTTGGCCTTGGAGTGGCCACCCAGTGGCGGTAGCGCATACCGGTGGTGTTCCCAAAGAGTTCCACGGCTGTCATTCATCCCCAACAGTTGTCCACAATGTGGATATCGCACTGTGGTGGCCCACAGCTTGCACCCGCGACCTGCCCATAATCGCGGTAAGCAACAAAAGTGTTACACGGAGCACCGGACTCACGGGGCGCTGGGCTCAAGGTCCACCGGTGTGAGGCCGGTGGCCTCTGAGCCCTCCTCGGCCCGAATCACGTGCATGACCGCGTTGATGAGGGCCAGGTGGGTGAACGCCTGCGGAAAGTTCCCCAGATGCCGGCCGGTGCTCGGGTCGAGCTCTTCGGCGTAGAGATCCAGCGGGCTCGCGAAGCTCAGCAGCCGCTCGCAGTGCTGCCGGGCGGCAACCACCTCGCCGATCTCCACCAGGGCGGACACCAACCAGTAGGAGCACATCAGGAAGGCGCCCTCCTCCCCCACCAGTCCATCGTCGGTCTCCTCGACCCGATACCGCAGGACGAGACCGTCGACCGTGAGCTCCGCGGCGATCGCGAGGATGGTGGCCCGCACGCGCGGATCGTCCGGCGGCAGGAATCCCAGCAATGGCATGAGCAGCAGCGAGGCATCCAACGCCTTCGCGTTGTAGCACTGGGTGAACACCCCCCGCTCGTCGAGACCATTCGCGCACACGTCGGCATGGATCTCGTCGGCAACAGTGGCCCAACGGTCCGCGGTCTTCGAATCCCCGCGCATCGCCGCCAGCCGCCGGCCACGGTCGACGGCAACCCAGCACATCACTTTCGAGGACGTGAAGTGCCGCAGCTGCCCGCGCACCTCCCAGATGCCGCAATCAGGCTCCCGCCAGTGTTCGGCTGCGGTGTCGACCAGCTTGACCAGCACCGGCCACAGGCGCTCGGAGAGGTAGTCCCGTGACCGGGTATGGAGGTAGACCGAGTCGAGGATCGCACCCCAGAGATCATGCTGGCGCTGGGAGAACGCGGCATTGCCGACCCGGACCGGAAATGCCCCCTCATAACCGGACAAATGCCCAAGTACCCGCTCATTCAGCCGGCTTTCGCCGCCGACGCCATACATGATCTGCAGGTCGTCACCGTTCTCGCAGACGTCCGCGATGAACGAGAAGAAGTCATTCGCCTCGGAATCGAGGCCCAGGGTGTAAAGACCCCACAGGGTGAACGTGGAGTCACGGATCCAGCTGTACCGGTAGTCCCAGTTGCGTTCGCCCTGCGGCGTCTCCGGCAGAGATGTGGTGGACGCCGCGAGCAGCGCACCGGTGGGGGCGTAGGTCAGGCCCTTGAGCGCCAGTGCGCTGCGCTGCAGATGCTGACGCCACGGGTGGTCCGGGAAGACGCCACGCGAGAGCCACTGCCGCCAGAACGCGGTTGTCCGCGCCACCGCCGCCACCGCCTCCGTGTAGCTACCCGGCAGGAACGGGTCGCTCGCCCGCCAGGTCAGGGCGACGAATGCGGTTCCGCCTTCGGTCAGGGTGGTTCGGGCATGCGCCCGGCGTCCGTCGAAGCCCAGGCGCAGGTCGGTGCGCAGTCGCAGGGTCAGGTCGCCATGCTGCCCGGCGTGGGGGTCGGTATGGCCCGAATCAGCCTCCTTCCCATTACTAACAGTTACAGCACTGCCGTAGTCCGCAGCCTCATATGCCCAGCCGGCCGGGCGGCAACCATAGTCGAAGTTCGGCTCGCACAGCAGCGTCAGGTCGACCGAGCCGTGCTCGCAGCGGGCGAGCCGGAGCAGGACATGTTCGGCGTCCCAGTCGGTCGGCGTGCGCCGGTGGGTGTTGGACCGCTGCGCTGTGCGGTGCCAACGTCCGACAATCAGACAGTCGGTGACGATGAGCCAGCCGTTTGGCGTCTGCCAGGTCGTCTCCAGGATGTTGGTACCCGGCAGGTAACGACGCCCAGCTGGGATCATCGTCCGGTCAGGTCCGAACCGGAAGCCGCCTGCGGACCGGTCGAGGATCGCGCCGAAAACCGACGGAGCGTCCGGCCGTGGCAGGCACATCCACTCGATGTTGCCGCTCGGCGCGACCAGGGCGGTGGTCTCACAGTCGGAGAGGAAGGCGTACTCGGCGATGGGTGGGAACGAGCTCGTACTGCCACGCCTCGTCGGTGACGATCGCACGTTCACTCTCCTCCTGCGTCCACGCACCCCACCGAACGGGACGCGCCGGACATCGAACAGGCCGTCATCTGGCGTGACAGCAAGAAAGCGGATAGTAACCGTCATGAAGATGAAGCCCGCGCAGGCCGCGCCCACGGACGGAGATCGGGATCCCGTGCCCGACCCGGCCGGCCAACCAGTGGTCGGGATGTGCTGTGCTGGGTGACATGCGGGACGACGAATTCGGTGCCGCCGAAGGTGGTGCCGATCAATCCGGTACCGATCGATCCGGTATCGATGGGATCATCGACTCTCACATCTGGTCACCGCCGTGGTGGCGAGTGATCGTCTACGCGGCGGCCGGCATGGTGGTGCTCGCGGTCGCGGCGATCGACTCTCTCGCGTTCCGGCTTGGTTCGCTGGACGGCCCAGGCCGCCTACTGGTGGCGATCGGCGGGGCCGGCCTGATCGTACTGGCCGTACGGGACGCCCTCGCCCGGCCCGCACTTCGGGTGGACGACGGTGGCATCGACCTGGTGGACGGGATCCACCGGCTGCATCTACCCTGGGCCGCTGTACTGCGGGTAAGGGCCGACATCCTGACCCACAACCGTCGCGGCGTGCACATACGCGTTCTCACTGTCGAGACGCTTGACGGCCCCCTGCTACTGAGCCGTCGCCAGCTCGGCACCGAACCCGAGCGGGTCGCCGCAGCCGTGGAGGCGGTCCGCCGTCGCCACGGCTGACACATCCGCCACATCCGCCACATCCGCCACCGGACGAACACCGCCGGCGGCGGCGCGCAGCAGGTGCGCACATCGGGCGTCCGTCATACGCGCGTCATACGCCCACGACCGCGGCTACGAGCAGGGCGGCGAGAACGCCGCCCACGGCAAGCGTCTGCAGCCAGACCCGACGCGGTGGGATGTAGGCGTACACCATGCCGACCACCAGACCGGTCACGAGGCCACCGATATGCCCCCACTTGTCGATCCCACTGATAGTGAAACTGATAATCAGATTGATGCCGACGACAACGAGGATCGCCGACGTGTCCGCCTGCAGCCGCCTGGCGATCACGTAGTAGGCCGCGAAGAACCCGAACACCGCGGTGGACGCCCCGACCGAGTAGGTGCTCCAACCATTGATCAAATAGCTGAGCGTGTTCCCACCGACGGCGCACACCACAAACAGCGCAAGGTAGCGCACCCGGCCGAGAATCTGCTCCAGCGGGTATCCGAGCAGGTAGAGCGCGTACATGTTGAGCAGGATGTGCAGGATGCTCGCGTGTAGGAACGCGGCGGTCAGTAACCGGTAGTACTCGCCGTTGACCTCCATGGCCAGCCCGTTGAGCGCAAAGTCCCGGGTGAAGGCGTTGTCCACACCGCCGCCGAGCCCCGGCAGTCCCTGGAGGATGTACGCGGCCACGCACATCCCGATGAGCACCAGGGTGACCAGCCCGGGACGTCCCTGCACCGCCCGTCCGCCGAGCCGGGTACCCGGTCGCCGGGAGGAACCACCGGCGCGGCGGCCGTGCGCGCCGGCATCTTCCGGGCAGTGGAACCCGACGTCCGCGGGACGCATGCAGTCGGGGCAGATCGCGCGTCCGCACCGCTGGCAGGACACGTACGTCTCGCGATCCTGGTGTCGGTAGCAGCGCGGGACGATCGGATGTTCGCTACCGCGTCCCGGCGGGCCGCCCGCGGGCTGGGCGGTTGGCGTCCAGCCATCCGCCGGACCGGCCTGCCCGACCACGGGACGCCAGCCGCCGGGCTCCGATGGTTGTCCGGTCGGCTGACCGGGACCGACGGGCTTGCCGGCCGAGGCGGCAGACCCGCCGTTCGGCTCCGACCACGGTGAGTTCGTCACGCCGGCCCCGACCTGTGCCCCCGCCGACTCAGACCGTACGACGTTCGACGACGACCTGGCGTACCACGACGTCGGTGGCGGGGCGGTCCTGTGCACCCGTCGACGCCTTGCTGATCGCGTCCACGATCTCAGTGCCCCGCATTACCTCACCGAAGATCGTGTGCTTGCGGTCCAGCCACGTCGTCGCCGCCACGGTGATGAAGAACTGGGAGCCGTTGGTACCCGGACCCGAATTCGCCATCGCGAGCAGATACGGGCGGGAGAAACGCAGATCCGGGTGGAACTCGTCGGCAAACTTGTAGCCTGGGCCACCGCGGCCGCTTCCCAACGGGTCACCGCCTTGGATCATGAAATCCGGGATCACCCGGTGAAAGATCGTTCCGTCATACAGGGGGGTCGTCTGCTTCTCGCCCGTCCGCGGGTCGGTCCACTCCCGCGTGCCGGTGGCGAGACCAACGAAGTTCGCGACCGTCTTCGGCGCGTGGTTCTCGAACAGCAAGATCTCAACGTCACCCTGAGTCGTCTTCAGGGTGGCGTACAGCTCCTCGGCCATGAGCCTTCTCTTCCGTCGTGTCGGTAGTGGCTGATCGCTGGCGGCTGCGGGTGTCGCACCGCGGGTCCAACGACCGCCGTGGTCTCGATACTCCGCCGATCGTATGCGTCTGGGGCCCGACCGAAGGCGGCGCGATCGTCATCCCCGCGCCGCCGCAGGCCCCAGCAGACACAGCCGAAGGCGGCGCGATCGTCGTTCCCGCGCCGCCGCAGGCCCCAGTAGACACAGCCGAAGGCGGCGCGATCGTCATCCCCGCGCCGGCCGGGGCGGTCCACGACATGCCGGCAGCTGTTGCCAGGCGCGCTTACCCGCCCGGCAGATGACGGTTGGTGACCGCATGTTCCGGACGGCCATGTTCCGGAAGGCCCACGGTGTAGGCGGCCGGGGCGTGTTCCGGCACGGCCGGGCGCACCGGGCGCACCGGGCGCACCCGCTCGTAGGG